>CAIKXW010000341.1 GCA_903831485.1 uncultured Alphaproteobacteria bacterium
CATGTAAGCCTCGCAGCCGGCCTCGCGCACAAGCCGCTCGTCCTGGCGCATTGCGAACGCTGTCACTGCCATGATCGGAATATCCTTAATGGCAGAGTCGTCCTTGATCCAGCGGGTCAGGTCCAGCCCGGATACCTCCGGTAACTGGATGTCCATGATTATCAGATCGGGCTTGTGCTCTCGCGCAAGATCAACGGCTTTCAGTCCGTCGCGGCTTTCGACGGTCTGGAATCCGAAGGCGTCCAACAGGTCGCAGAAGAGCTTCATGTTGAGCTCGTTGTCTTCAACGACCAGGACTTTCTTGGCGGGGGGCGTCGCCATCAGGTCTCACGAAAGGCGCAGGCCGGGCTGATTCCCGGCTGTGGCCTGCCTTTGGTAGACCTGAGAGTATTAACCGCCGATTTTCAACTGCAGTTGGCAGGACAGCATGTTAAGCCATCCTGATTACGAAAACTGGCGCTGGCACAAACACTTCCAGCTGGAATTGCATATTGTCGGGACAGGTTGCTGGCAGCACAGGAAGTTTACGCACTGCGTGCCGGGACTGTTTCCAGGCCTCGGAGGGCGGCAAGGCGCGTTGCCCGCGCTGCCGGTCGGTACGTATCGTCTCGCATCCGAAACTCCTTGAACTGAGCATCGCGCACATCGACTGCGACGCCTTCTACGCCTCGATCGAAAAGCGCGACCGTCCCGACCTCATCTCCCAGCCCGTCATCGTCGGCGGTGGCAAGCGCGGCGTAGTCTCCACGTGCTGCTATGTCGCGCGCACCTACGGCGTCCGCTCCGCCATGCCGATGTTCAAGGCGCTGAAGCTCTGCCCCAACGCCGTCGTCATCAAGGGCCGCATGGATCTCTATGTGCAGGAAGGCCGCCGCATCCGCGAGATAATGCAGACGCTGACGCCCCTCGTTGAGCCCGTCTCCATCGACGAAGCCTATCTCGACCTTTCCGGCACCGACGCGCTGCACCATGCCCCGCCCGTCATCAGCCTGATGAAACTGCAGAAGCAGGTTGAAGCCGAACTCGGCCTCACCATCTCGGTCGGACTTGCCAGCAACAAATTCCTCGCCAAGACCGCCAGCGAAGCTGACAAGCCGCGTGGTTTCTTCGCGCTCTCCATCGACGAGGCCCCGGCCTATCTCGCAGATAAATCCGTCCGCATCATCGGCGGCGTCGGCGCGCAGTTCGAGAAGAAGCTGAATGCAGACGGCATCCGCACAGTAGCGGACATCCAGAGGATCGACGCCAAGTCGCTGATCCGTCGCTACGGAGAGACCGGCCTGTGGTTGCACAACTGCGCCTTCGGGCGTCACGAGCGCAAGGTCGATCCCGCTGGCGAGCGCAAGAGCGTCTCCTCCGAAACCACCTTCAACGAAGACATCTTCGATCCGAAGCTCCTGGAGGACATTCTCTGGCGCCTCTCACAACGTACGGCTGATCGCGCCAAGCACTCCGCCGTCGAGGGGCGCGTCGTCACGCTGAAGCTCAAGACCAACGATTTCAAGAGCTTCACCCGCCGCGTCTCGCTCAATGAGCCGACCCAACTCGCGCAGGCCATCTTTCGAGCCGCCAAACCAATGCTGTCACGCGAAGCTCTCGGCCAACGCTACCGCCTGCTCGGTGTCGGCATCTCCGAACTCGTCGACGCCAAGGCCGACGCCCTCGATCTCGCCGACCCGAAATCACTCAAGCGCGCCAAGGCCGAACGCGCCTCCGACAAGGCCCGCGAACGCTTCGGCGACGATGCCGTGATGACGGGGCGGGACGTACGCATCGAACTGGCGCGGAAGAAGGACTGATGCACATCGACGAAACCTTCCGCGCCAAGGTCTGGACGCAGGACAGCACAGGCGCATGGCATTTCGTCACGCTCCCAGCGATACTCTCAGCACGCATCCGAACGCTGACCCCTGGTCTTCGAAAACCCTTCGGCTCCTTCCGCGTCAAGGCGCAAATCGGCCTGACAAGCTGGGAAACCTCGCTGTTTGCCGACCAGAAGCGCGAGGCGTTCCTGTTGCCCGTGAAGGCTGACGTCAGGCGCAAGGAGAAGATCACGATCGGCGATACAATCGAGGTGACAGTGACGTTTGACCTATGATCACGGCTTGTCATCGCGGCCACAGCGTAGCGAAGAGCCGAAACCTGCTTATCCACCGCGATAAGCGAGAATGGGTTCCCGATGCCTCTACGCGCTTCCGGGATGACAAGCCTGCCCTGCCCCCTCTACAATTGCATTGCAATGGAGTTCCCCCATGTCCGCATCTGACCGCCTAAAGGCCGCCGGCGTCACCCTTCCCGACGCCCGCCCGCCCGTCGCGAATTACGTGCCGTTCGTCATCACCGGAAACCTGCTCTTCATCTCGGGCCAGGTCAGCATCACGCCGGACGGTCTGATCAAGGGCAGGCTCGGCGAGGACATGACGCTCGAACAGGGCCAGCAGGCCGCCCGCGCCTGCGCCATCAACCTGATCGCCCAGATGAAAGCGGCGCTCGGCGATCTCGATCGCGTAACCCGCGTCGTGAAACTTGGCGGCTTCGTCAACGCCGCCGCCGATTTCACCGATCTTCCGAAAGTCGTGAACGGCTGCTCGGACCTGATGGTCGAGATCTTCGGCGACAAGGGCCGCCACGCCCGCGCAGCTGTCGCCTGTCCCGTCCTGCCGATGGGCGCCGCGGTCGAAGTCGACGCCGTCGTCGAATTCGCCTGATGCACAGATGAGCGAGCGCTTTTTCGACGTGGCGGACTTCGCCTACGCCCACCGTGGGCTGTGGGACTCCGCCACGCCGGAAACCTCACTCGCCGCGTTCCGCGCCGCCGCAGCAGCAGGCGTCGGCGTGGAACTCGATGTCCGGCTCAGCTTCGATGGCCGCCCCGTCGTATTCCATGACGCCAGCCTCCAGCGCATGTGCAACCACCGCGAACTCATCGAACGCGTCGCCATGGTCGACCTCGCTCGCTGGCCCCTGCCCGATGGCTCCGCGATCCCCACCCTCGAGGCCGTGCTCGATATCATGGCCGGCCTGCCCGTTCTTATCGAGATCAAGGTGGACCGTCTGGCGGGAGAGATTGCCGACCGAGTCGCCGAGGCAATTGCCGATCGCTACGGACCCCTGGCCGTCATGAGCTTCGACGAACCGACCGTCGCCCGTCTCTGCCGCCTCGTGACCGACCGACCGATCGGACTCCTCTGCATTGCAGACAACCAGGTCGAGGAAGACCTGATCGCCAAGGCCGCCACCGCCCGCGCCCTCGGCTGCGATTATATCGCCCCCCACCACTCCGCCCTCGAACCCGTGGCATCGGCCTCCGGCGGGCTCCCGCTCGTCACATGGACGATCCGCACGCAGGACGAGCTTCAGATTGCCCGTGACTATGGCGCTGCGCCCATTTTCGAAGGCTTCGCAGCTTCACAGCTCGCAGCCCTCGCATTGTCCCCGAGAACGTCGATATAGTCCGGCAAAACACTACCAACGCGCCCAGAGGACAAGCTTGGCTGACGATTCTGCGGACCGGATCGACCTGACCCTGTCAGTCGCCGAAAGGCTGGCTGACGTGGACCGCAAGGCGTGGAACGCCGTCGCGAACCCGCCGGGCGAGCGCTATGACCCCTTCCTCGACTGGGACTTTCTCGAGGCAGCTGAATCGTCGGGCTGCGCCACGCCAGAGACCGGGTGGACGCCACAGCACGTGCTCGCGCACGACGCCGCCGGACGCCTCGTCGGCGCTGCGCCTCTCTACGTGAAGATGCACTCGCGGGGTGAGTTCGTGTTCGACCACGCCTGGGCGGACGCTCTCCACCGCGCAGGGGGGCGCTACTATCCCAAGCTTCTCTGCGCCATCCCCTTCACCCCCGTCACCGGCCGGCGCCTGCTCTCGACCGGTCCCCACGCCGCAAGCATCGCGTGCGCTCTAAGCGGCGCCGTCGTCGAAGTTGCAAAGCAGCTCCGCGCCTCGTCCGCCCACTTCAACTTCCTCGACGAAGAGACGTGGCAGAATCTCGGCCAGGCCGGCTTTCTCCTCCGCGAGGACCAGCAGTTCCACTGGATGAACCGTGGATACGCGTCGTTCGAGGATTTCCTCGCCGCGCTCTCATCGCGCAAACGCAAGACCCTCCGCCGCGAGCGCCGCGATGCTCAGGAAGGCCTCAAGATCATCCGCGTCACCGGCGGCGACATCACGGAAGCGCACTGGGACGCCTTCTTCGAATTCTACATGGACACCGGCGGCCGCAAGTGGGGGTCGCCCTACCTCAATCGCGAATTCTTCTCGATCCTGAACCAGCGCATGGCCGACAAATGCCTGCTGATCCTCGCGATGGAGGATGGCGAGCCCGTCGCCGGCGCGCTCAACATGATCGGGTCGGATACGCTCTATGGCCGCTACTGGGGCCGCAATCAGGAGCGCCCCTTCCTGCATTTCGAGGTCTGCTACTATCAGGCGATAGACTTCGCCATCGAACGCGGCCTCGCTTGTGTCGAAGCCGGCGCGCAGGGCGACCACAAGCTCGCTCGCGGTTATGAACCTCGGCTCACCCGCTCCGCGCACTGGATCGCCCACAGCGGATTGCGCGCCGCCGTCGCACACTATCTCGACTCCGAGCGCGCAGCAGTCGAGGAAGGACTGGACGAACTGCAGGCCTACTCGCCTTTCAGGAAGGGCGAACTGGCCCAACGCGCCGAAGATCAGGACGAGGAGGGCTTCTGATGAGCCTCGAAGGAACTTACGACAGCTCCAACATCTTCGCCAAAATTCTTCGCGGCGAAGCGCCTTGTATAAAGATCTTCGAGGACGATGACGTCCTCGCATTCATGGACATCTTTCCACAGAGCCAAGGCCACTGCCTGGTTATCCCCAAGAACGTAACCGCCCGAAACCTTACCGATTTCCCGACCGAAAAGCTCGGCGCGACCTTCGCGGCCGTCCAGAAACTGACCAAGGCGGTGATCAAGGCGCTGTCATGCGACGGTGTCATCGTCACCCAGTTCAACGGCGCACCGGCAGGGCAGACAGTGTTTCACCTGCATATCCACGTGATTCCGCGCTACGCGAACCTTCCGCTGCAACCGCACCATGGCGGCAAACCGGCTGATGCCGCAGTCCTCAGAGAGCAAGCTGCGCGCATTGCTGCAGCCCTCTAGGCTCCTTATATAACAACGGTTAGGCCCGTCAGCTTGGGTTCACCGCGCGAAAGCGCAGCGGGAACCTGCTGCACATGCGAGCGTTGGAAGCCTTGGGACCTCCAGAGTCACAGGAACAACGCACATGGGATTTGATTCCTCGACGGCGATTGTACACGCGCTCAGGCCGGTCGAGCCCAAATCCTGTATCCGTCAGGACATCCACAGCGCGGCGATGATCGGCAATTTCCCGCCGCGATGCTGCGGGATCGCAACGTTCACCCGGGACACGTTCGCAAGCCTGCGCAAGGAACTCCCGCGCGCCAAATGGCGGCTCGCGGTCATGGAGGACGCCTCCAGGACCCACGATTACCCCGAGGAAGTCACTGATATCATCCGCCACGATGATCCTGCGGCCTATGAACGTCTCGCGGACGAACTGAACCGCACCGGCGTTGAAGTTGCGTTCCTCCAGCATGAGTTCGGCATTTTCGGCGGCGATGATGGCTCGCACATCCTGCCCCTGATCCGCCGCCTCCGCATGCCGCTGGTCACGACGCTTCACACAGTGCTCGAACGCCCCTCGCCGGGCCAGAAGCGCGTGATGGACGAGATCATCCGCATTTCCAGCACCGTCATCGTCATGACCGAAATGGGCGCGGACATCCTGGAACGTGTGCACAAGGCCGGTCCAACCAAGGTGCATGTAGTCCCCCACGGCGCCCCGGAACGGCCCTTCGCCGCCACGGCGGTGTTCAAGGGCCCGTTGGACCTTGCGGGCCACAAGGTGATCATGAGCTTCGGCCTGCTCTCGCCGAACAAGGGCCTGGAGACTATCATCCGCGCACTTCCCAGCGTGGTCGCCCGCGTGCCCGAGACCGTCTACCTTATCGTCGGCGCCACCCACCCCCACCTCATCGCGCGCGAGGGCGAAGCCTACCGTCAGAGCCTGATCGAGCTGGCGCGTTCGCTCGGCGTTGCCGACAACCTGCGCTTCATCAACCGCTTCGTTGACGACGACGAACTGGTCGACCTGCTCCAGGCGGCCGACCTGTACGTCACGCCCTATCTCACCGAAGCGCAGATTACGTCCGGCACGCTCAGCTATGCCGTCGCCCTCGGCAAGCCGGTCGTCTCAACGCCCTACTGGCATGCGCGCGAATTGCTCGCAGACGGCGTCGGCGTCCTGTGCCCGTTCGGCGACGACAAGGCCTTCGCTCGCGAAATCAGCACGCTGCTCGAAGACGATGTCCGCCGCGAAGCCATTGCCCACCGCGCTTATCGCACGGGCGAGCCGTCGCGCTGGCGCAAGGTCGCGAAGTCCATTGTCGATCTCGCGGCCATCGGTCGTACCGACCACCAGCGTCGCCGCGAACAGCGGTTCCGCACCCTCGCTCAGCCGCGCCTCGATGGTCTGCTGCAGATGGCCGACGATTGCGGCGTCACCCAGCATTCGCAATTCGGCGTCCCGGATCGCCGCCATGGCTACTGCACCGACGACAATGCCCGCGCATTGATGCTGCTCGCCCGCCTGTCAGCAGAAGCCAGACTCGATGCTGCGTCGAGCAAGCTGTTGGTGTCGACGTCGGCCTTCCTCTCCCACGCGTGGATCCCCGAGACTGGCCGCTTCCGCAACTTCATGAGTTTCGATCGCCGCTGGCTCGACGATGGCGGCTCCGACGATTGTTGCGCCCGCGCGCTCGAAGCCCTGTGCGTCACGGCATCCCGCGCCGAACCGGAGGGCATCCGGAACTGGGCGATCGCGCTCGCCCGTCAGGTCCTGAACCACATCGGCCAATGGGTCTCGCTTCGCGCGCAAGCCATCATCATCCGCGCACTGGCGCAGGCAGGTGGCTCGGTCATCTCTGAAGACGAAGCCTGCGAACGGATACGCGCGCCGGCAGAAAAACTCTATGCCGCGGCCGTGTCCGGTCGAAACAACGGGCACGACTGGTTCGAGCCCTGCCTCTCCTACGACAACGCCCACCTGCCAGGCGCCTTGATCCGTGCGGGCGACATGCTGCAGGAACCGGACATGATCAGCGTCGGCCTGGACATGCTCGAACGCCTCATGCAGATTCAGACTGCTCCCGACGGGTGCTTCGCGCCGGTCGCGACCAGCGGCTTCGACGCCGGCGCCGAACACGCCATGTTCGACCAGCAACCGATCGAGGCGCTCGCCGCCATCGATGCGTGCCTCGCAGCCTGGCAGGCAACGGGCGACAGCCGTCACGCCATCGTCGCGCGTCATGTCTTCTGCTGGTTCGGCGGCGACAATGTGCACGCCTTGCCACTTGCTCGCCCCGAAGACGGAATCTGCCACGACGGCCTCACGGAATCCGGCCTCAACGAAAATCACGGCGCAGAATCCATCCTCAGCTACCAGCTTGCGGCGTCAGCCATCCGCCAGCTAGTGCTTCGGCAGCCGGTAAAATCCGCCTAGCAGGGTGATTGATGAAAGACGGCTGCACGCACGTTGAAATGCGCCACCACGACCTGTGGCTGGCGGCAGACCCGTCACGCGTCGTCCTGCGTCCTTTTACAATCATCTCGGAGCCTCGAGGCACAGCCTACGGCGTGATCACACGCGCAGAACGCATCGCGCGCGCGGTGATGGAAATGTCGGACTCCGAAGTGCGTGAACAGCTTGAGCGCGTCGACGCTGACTTCTTCGGTCGCCACTGGCAGACCCACGCCATCTTCATTGATCGCTACAAGCAGATGCGTCACCTTATCGGCGACCTGAAGGACGTCGACGATCAATCGGCAACGCTCATCGGCGCCTATTTCAGCCACGAGTATTCCTACGCCGCCGCCGCCATCATGAATCCATCCATCGTACCCCACCCGGACCAGACCGGATGCAACAATGGCTCCGTGAAATTCGTCATGTCGCTGCGCACGGTCGGCGAGGGCCACATCTCATCCATCGCCTTCCGCGAAGGCGTGGCGTCCGACAGCGGACATTTTTCGCTCTGGCCCGAACCGCAATTCGCGATCGCCGCAACGCCTGACCCACACTCCGGCCTTGGCGGACCTGTCACAGTCCGCCGGCACGGGTCGGCGCCGCTGTCGGGCAATGTCATTTTCCCGATCACGCCCGCTCAGGCCAACGGCCTCGAAGACCTTCGCCTCGTCCGCTTCACGGAAGAGGACGGCAGCCAGCCTTACTACGGGACGTACACAGCCTACTCCGGCCGTGAAGTCAGCTGCGAGATGATGACGACCAACAACTTCTCGTCGTTCGACCTAACGCCAATGCGCGGCGCCGCAGCCAAGCACAAGGGACTCGCCCTCTTTCCGCGCCGCTTCAACGGCAAGTATGCCGCCATCGGCCGCCTCGATTCAGAGTCATTGTTTTATCTTGAGAGTGATAATCGCTTCGACTGGAACAACGGCCGCATGATCATGGCGCCGAAATATCCGTGGGAGCTGGTACAGCTCGGCAATTGCGGCTCGCCCATCGAACTCGACGAAGGCTGGCTGCTGCTCACGCACGGTGTCGGGGCGATGCGCCAGTACGCCATCGGCGCCGCCCTCCTCGACAGACGCGATCCCTCGAAAGTCCTCGTCCGCTCCGACAAGCCGTTCCTCGCGCCGATCAACGAGACCCGCGAAGGCTACGTGCCGAACGTTGTCTACACTTGCGGCGGCATGAAAGTCGGCGACTCGATCCTGATCCCCTACGCCATCGCGGACTCAAGCGTGAAGTTCGTCACGATCAAGTTGAGGGATCTGATTGCGTCGCTGCGGTAGACCTATTCCGCCGCCCGCGCCCTGATCTGCTCCAGCGAAATCTTCCCGCGCACCAGCAGCGAGTAGTCGTCCGCCAGCGTGCCGGTGATGTTGCCGGGCGTGTAGTGGTGCCCCGCCATCTCCGCCACCGGCGTCACTTCCGCGGCCGACCCCGTGATGAAGCACTCCGAGAAGCTCGAAAGCTCGTCCGGCGTGATGTGCCGCTCGATCACCTCGAAGCCCCGCGCGCGCGCCAGTTCGATAACAGTCTGCCGCGTCAGCCCATTGAGGAAGCAGTCCGGCGTCGGCGTATGGATCGCGCCATCGCGGATCAGGAATACGTTCGCCCCCGTCAGCTCCGCCACATAGCCGCGATAGTCGAGCATCAAGGCGTCGGAGAAGCCCTCGGCCTCGGCCTTGTGCTTCGACATCGTGCAGATCATGTACAGCCCGGCCGCTTTCGCCGCCGACGGGATCGTGTCAGGCGAGGGACGGCGCCAGTCCGACATGGTCACCCGGATGCCCTTGTTCTTGTCGGCGAAGTAGTTGCCCCAGTGCCACACGGCCACACAGGTCCGGATCGACGCCTGCTGCGCCGACACGCCCATCATCTCCGATCCGCGCCACGAGAACGCCCTGATATAGCAATCCTCCAGCCCATTCCGCGACATTACCTCGAGCTTGATCGCGTCCAGCTCGGCCACCGGCACCGGGCACGTGTACCCAACCAGCTCGGCCGACTTGTGCAGGCGCCTGGAATGGTCCGTGGAGCGGAACACCTTGCCCTCATAGGCGCGCTCCCCTTCGAACACGCAGGACCCATAGTGCAGGCTGTGCGTGAGTACGTGGATCTTGGCGTCCCTCCAGGGCGTCATCACGCCATCCAGCCAGATCCAGCCGTCACGGTCGTCATAGGGCACAAAAGTCGCGGAGGGTGCAGCCATGTCTATCGTCCTCGGAAGACGCCGTTTCTTGGGTTTAGCTTGAGTTTCGCGTCCTGCTCTTCCATTGTCCGTTCGTGGCCATGCCTGTCAACCGACCCCTGCCTCCGCCCCCGGCGACTCCGTCCTCCGCTTCCGGTGGCGACGGTCGCCTCTACCTGCGCGACCAGGACTTGAACGAGGGTGCAGCCCTCATCCGCGCCGCCGCGCGCCGCCTCGCCCAGCTGGCTGAGACCGCCGGCGCGGCGGCCAGCATTTCCGCCCCTGAAATGGATGTGCTGCAGGAGGTCTTCGACCTCGGCCCCATGGATGTCGGCGATCTCCGTGCCCGTCTCGCCGCCCCGAAGCAATCGCTTGCCCGCAACCTCAACCAGCTCGAAGCCCGCGGCTTCGTGACACGAGAGACCGACCCAGCCGACCGCCGCCGGCGCCTCGTCACCCTCACCCCCGCCGGCCTCACCTTCGCACGGGACGCGACCGAACGTCGCCGCGCCGCCCTGCGCCAGGCCTTCCTCTCCGCCGGACCCGACGCCGTCACAGGCGCCCGCCGCGTCCTTTCCGACGTCGCCCGCACGAGAGGCGAGTCGTGAGCCACCACGCCCACATCCTCGCCGTCGACGACGACGATCGCCTGCGTGAGTTGCTCAAACGCTTCCTCACGCGCGAGGGCCACGATGTCACGACCGCCAAGGACGCCGCCAGCGCCCGCAAGCTGATGTCGACGATGAGCTTCGACCTCGTTATCCTCGACGTGATGATGCCCGGCGAGGACGGCCTCTCGCTGCTGAAAAGCGTGCGCGAGAAGAAGCAGGACACGCCCGTCATCCTGCTCACCGCGCGCGGCTTGCCGGCCGAACGCATCGAAGGCCTGCGCACTGGCGCGGACGACTATCTCTCCAAGCCGTTCGAGCCTGAAGAACTCGTGCTCCGCATCGCGTCCATCCTGAAGCGCGCCGCGCCCGAAGCCCCGGTCGAGGAGATCAAGCTCTCAGGCATGGTCTTCCACGTCGCCAAGGGCGAACTCCGGAAAGACGGCCGCATTGTCCGCCTCACCGAAAGCGAGACGCAGCTCCTCTCAATCCTTGCCCAGCGCGCCGGCGCCGCCATTTCCCGCCATGACCTTGCCATGCTCACCGCCGCCGGCGTCGAGCGCTCCGTCGACGTCCAGGTCACCCGCCTCCGCCGCAAGATCGAACGCGACCCGCGCGAACCCGTCCACCTGCAGACCGTGCGCGGCGTCGGCTACCGGCTGACCGGGGAATAGCATGCGCCTGCGTGACTACACCCCGCGCGGCTACAACGCCCGCAACATCCTCATCCTCATCGTCCCGATGATCATCTTCGTCGTGTCGATGACGCTGTTCTTCTTCTACACCCACGTCGAACAGGTGAACGCCAAACTCTCCCGCGCCGTCGCTGAGGAACTGGCCTTCGTCATCAACCATCACGAGGAACATCCCGAACAGTTCGACGACATGGCGCGCTCCATCTCCGCCTCCGGCCTCATGTCGCTCTCCTTCACGCCCGACGCGAAGCAACTCACCCCGCCACCCGGCAATGAATGCTGCGACCAGCTGCGCGACGAAATGCGCATCCGTTTTGGTGGTCAGCCCTGGGTCTTCCGCTACCTGCCCGACGACCTGCTCACAATCCGCATCATCGGCCCGCGCGGCATGTATGAGGCGCGTATGGACCGCAAGCGCGTGATCATCATCACGGCCCACATCTTCATCGTCTGGACTGTCGCCTTCAGCGTCCTCCTGCTGCTTACCTCTTACCTCTTCCTCCGCAATCAGGTCCGCTCAATCCTGCAACTTTCATGGGCCGCCGACGCATTCGGCCGCGGCGAGGACGTGCCGAACTTCAAACCCTCCGGCGCCATCGAGGTCCGCAAGGCCGCGCGTTCGTTGCTCCGCATGCGCAACCGCATCCGTCGCTACGCAGATCAGCGCACCACCATGCTCGCGGGCGTCAGCCACGACCTGCGCACGCCGCTGTCACGCCTCAAGCTTGAACTCGCGCTGGCGCCGAAAGACTTCGAAACGGGGCCGGCGAAGAACGACATCCTCGAGATGGAGCGCATGCTCGACGGTTATCTCGCCTTCGCCCGCGGCGAGGAAGGTGAACAGCCGGTCCAGTCGGACCTCGCCACCATCACCCGCGAAGCCGTCTCCGCCGCTGCCGCGCGGTCGCAACTGGAAGTGATCGCAACGCCTGTCCCGATGCGCCTGCGCCCGCTCGCCCTGAAGCGCGCCATCTCCAACCTCGCCAACAACGCCGCCGACTACGGCAAACGCGTCCGGCTCACCGTCGCGGCCACCGCCACCGAAGCCACCGTCGTTGTCGAGGACGACGGCCCCGGTATCCCGCAGGAAAACTACGAAGACGCCTTCCGCCCCTTCATCCGCCTCGACGCCTCCCGCAATCAGAACGTCTCCGGCGTCGGCCTGGGTCTCACCATCGCCCGAGATACGGCACGCGCACACGGCGGCGACGTCACGCTCGGCGAGTCAGAATTGGGGGGACTGAGAGCAACGATACGACTGCCGCTGAACACCGAGCGCCCGAAGGGACTGGGCGACGAAGAAGACTGAGCCCCGGACCGCCGCGCTCCCGGCCCAACGAACTCTGCAACGCAGCGAGAATAGAGAGCCTCTACCTCTTCTTCTCCGCCTCCAGCGCCAACTCCGCCCCGCGCTTCACCGCAGCATCTACCGCGCGCGCCATCAGGTCCGGCATCCCGCCCTCACCCATCAGCACACCAAGCGCCGCAGCTGTCGTCCCGCCCGGCGACGTCACTTGCTTTCGCAACTCCACCGGAGACTCCGCAAACTCGCCCAGCAGCGCCCCGGCGCCGATAACCGTCTCGCGCGCCAGCGCCATAGCTGTCGCTTCATCCAGCCCCGCAGCACGCCCGGCGGCGCCGAGCGCTTCAGCCAGCAGAAACACATACGCGGGACCGGACCCGGACACGGCCGTCACCGCGTCCATCTGCTGTTCCTTCAAAGGCCCGACAACAAACCCGAGTGGCTCCAGCAGCCGCGCCGTAGCGATCGCCTCATCGCCGCCGCACGTATCCGACAGGGCATACCCAGTCGCGCCCATGCCGATGGCGCCCGGCGTATTCGGCATGGCCCGCGCAATCTTGTCTGCTCCCAACGCCCCGGCAACCCGCGCGATCGTCACGCCTGCCATGATCGAAACCACCAGCGTCTGCGGCCCCACCCACGCCTTAAGTGCATCGACTGCATCGCCGAATCCCTGCGGCTTCACAGCCAACACGACGATGTCGGCGATCTCGGCCGGAGCGTTCAACGCAATCAGCCCGCGATCCGCCGCCGCGACAACGTCCTCGCCCGGATGGGGCTCGACAACCGACAGCCGAGCGATACCAGCTGCGTCGAGATCGCCCAGCCAGCCGCGCGCCATAGCCGATCCCATACGCCCGGCGCCGATCAATGCAACATGGAGAAGTCGCGCGCCTCCGGATGCGGAAGTCGCGCTCATCGCCTCACGCCTCGCCGTGCGTCTCGAACAGGACGGCGTTGACCGCCTCTTCGGGAGACTTGCCGGCCCACACGACGAAGTTGAACGCCGGCAGGAACTGGTCGGCTGCATCAAGCGCCGCCGCGAGGATCGCCGCAACTTCGCCCGGATCGGGCGAGATGCGGTCAAGCATGGGGATCGTGTGACGGAACACCGCCACGCCATCCTCGCCCCAGTAATCGAAGTGACCGAGCCACAGGCGCTCATTGATCCGGCGCAGCAGGTCGGAGATCGCGGTCTGCTTCACATGCGGCGCACGCAGATCGAGCGTCAGCGTGAAATTCAGCGACGGCGGCTCATCGCGCCACGCAAACATGCCGCCGAACTCGCCCCACTTCGTCATCGATGCGCAATGCACGATGCCTTCTTCCGTTCGTTCGCACGCCCAGCCCGCGCCGAGCACGGTCTGCTCGACGAGATCCATGGCGCCATCCTGATGCGGCATTGCGAGGGAATCGAGTTGGGACATCTGGTCGTCCTCCCTGGAGAGTGCAGGCCTGAATCACGAAAACGCGCGTCGTGGAATCAAACGCTATAGACCCTTGCCGCCTATAACAATGGCAGCATGGTTAAGGGGTTAGTCATTGGAATCGGCTTAACTGGACAGCTTCGCTTCAAGCGCGGCGACGCGCTTTTCGAGCACCTCAGCGCGCTCGAGCGCCGTCCGCGCGAGTGTCTTCAGCGCTTCCACTTCCTCACGCTTGGCCAGGTCGGCGTCTGCGACAACACGTTCCGTCACCGAGCGAAACATCGCTTTCGCTTCGTCATTGGCGGCCTGGGCCATGCCTGCGACGCCCTGCGCCATCTTGGAAATGTCGTCCATGAACGCGTTACGGGACTGCATTGTGCGCCTCTGTGGTAGACCCCGCCGCGGGAGCCGGTATCTATATGGCTCATTCGTGAGCCGATTTCAAAGTCGGCAGCTGTGCCGCACGGGAATTCCGCATGTTTCTGCCCCTCGAAATCCCTTTTCCGAGGATTGATCCCGCGGCATTCACCATTCCGCTGCCCGATATGGCGCTCGGGCCGGTCCAGCTCGGCCCGTTTCCGGTGCGCTGGTACGCCCTTGGGTACATTTTCGGCCTGCTGCTTGGCTGGTGGTATGCGGTGCGACTTGTCACCACGCCCACGCTCTGGGGCCTTAAAGAGAAAGGCCCGCTCCAGCGCGCGGACATCGACGACTTCGCCTTCTACGCGATGATCGGAATCCTGCTTGGCGGCCGCATCGGCTACATCCTTTTCTACACCATCCCCTACGAGCCCGAAAAAATCTTCGGGCCGGAGGGCGACCTGCTCTTCATCCTGCGCATGTGGGAAGGCGGCATGTCCTTCCATGGCGGCCTGATCGGCGCCGTCCTGGCGGTCTTCATCACCGCACGCCTCCGTAAGATTCCTGTGCTCAGTCTCGGCGACGTCGCCTGCGCCGCGGCGCCGATCGGCATCTTCCTCGTGCGCATGGCCAACTTCATCAACGGCGAACTGTATGGCCGCCCGACCGACGCGGCATGGGGCATGCGCTTCCCCGATTACAACTGGGCGACGCGCGAGTGGGGACCGGTCGACGCCAAACCGCTTGTCCATCCCAGCCAGATCTATGAAGCGCTGACCGAGGGCGTGCTGCTCTTCATCGTCTGCGCGCTCGCCGTCTGGCAGTTCAAGCTGCTTCGTCGTCCCGGCATGGTCGCCGGCATCTTCCTCATCGGGTACGCCGTCTCGCGCACCTTCGTGGAGAACTTCCGCGAGCCTGACAACTTCACCCAAGGCGTGATGCCTGAATGGTTTACCATGGGCATGCTGCTGTCGATTCCGATGATCCTCGGCGGAGTCTACCTCATCTGGCGCGCCAACCGCACAAGCCCCACAGGCGGCGGCGAAGCGAAACCGGCGTGAGACCGTGAGCGGCCTCCGCTTACGCCTAGCCGAGGCCATCCGCGCCGACGGGCCGATGCCCGTTTCTCTCTACATGCTGATGTGCCTGCACGATCCGCAGCACGGCTATTACGCAACGCGCCCCGCCTTTAATCAGGACTTCACCACAGCGCCCGAAACCTCGCAGGTCTTTGGCGAACTGATCGGCCTCTGGGCCGCGCACGAATGGCTCGCCATGGGCAGACCGTCACCGTGTCACCTGATCGAACTCGGCCCCGGCCGCGGCGTCATGATGTCTGACGCCCTCCGCGCCGGCGCCTCCGTCCCCGGCTTCAGCGATGCCGTGCGCGTGTCCCTCGTTGAAGCCAGCCCCGCCCTCCGCAGGGAACAGTCCGCCCGCCTCTTCCAGCGCGAAGTCCGCCACGCGGAAGACCTCGACGCCGTCCCACCCGGCCCCTCCATCATCCTCGCCAATGAATTCCTCGACTGCCTGCCCATCCGGCAGTTTGTCCGCTCCGGCGATAGATGGCGCGAACGCCAGGTCGGCCTCGACAAGTCCGGCGTCCTTGTCTTTGGCCTCGGCCCGCCGACGGACCTGCCCCCAAACATCACGCCCACAGGCGACGAAGTCGAAGCCGCGCCCGCGCTCGAAACCTTCGCCGCCGCCATCGCGCGCCGCCTGCTGGTGCACCCAGGCCGAGCGCTCATCGTCGACTACGGCCCCACTGACCACGCCCCCGCCGATACGCTGCGGGCCTACCGCTCCGGCCAGCAACTCTCACCCCTCGCAGACCCCGGCGCATCTGACCTCACCGCCGACGTCGACTTCGCCCGCCTCGTCCGCCTCTGCAAACAGCAAGGCCTCGGCATCCACGGCCCCGTCCCGCAATCCGATTTCCTGATCCGCCTCGGCGCCCTTCAACGCGCCGACACACTCTCGCGCGCCAACCCCGAACGCGCCGCCGACACCCGCGCCGCAGTCAACAAGCTGGTCGAGCCCAGCGAAATGGGCGCTCGCTTCCAGGTCCTCGCCATCACCTCGCCGGGCGCCGAAACGCCTCCAGCGTTCTGATCGGGCATGCTAGCGTTGCGACCGCACACCGGGCCTCCTGGCGTCCTTTGTGCGGATCTTGGTGCCTTCGTGTTTCTCTTCAAAGACATACACAAACGCACAGAGGGACCACAAAGACACGAAGGCCCTGAATGACCCCCGACCGTCCCCCCTTCGAGGAAGTCCCCGCCCTAAAGCGCTTCAGCATGCACGTGCGCCACGGCTTCTTCGGCCGTCGCGGCGGCGTCTCCACCGGCGTCTACAAGTCTCTCAACTGCGGCCACGGCTCTGGCGACGAGCCGGAGAAAGTGTTCGAGAACCGCCGCCGCGTCTGCCACGCCCTCGGCGCCGAACACGACAAGCTCGCCTCGCCCCGCCAGATCCACTCCGCCAAAGCCGTTATCACCGAGACGGCCTACGCCCCCATCGACCGCCCCGAATGCGACGCGCTCGTCACCAAGCGCCCCGGAATTCTTCTCGGCGTGCTCGCGGCTGACTGCGCTCCCATTGTGATCTGCGATCCTCACAACGGCGTCATCTCGGCGATCCACGCCGGCTGGAAGGGAGCAGTCGGCGGCGTCATCGAGGCTGCCGTCGAAGCCATGGATCAGATCGGCGGCGACCCAGCGAAGATGGTCGCAGGCATCGGCCCCTGCCTCTCGCAGTCCTCCTTCGAAGTCGGCCCCGACCTCGCCGACGCCGTCCTCGACGCCACCCCCTGGGCCGAAACGCTGTTCGAGCCTGGGACAGGCGACCGGCAGTTCTTCGATCTCAAGCGCTACTGCTCCGGCCGCCTCGCCCGCATGGGAGTCGCCCACATTGACGCCCTCGCCGACGATACCCTTACGCAGCAGGACGCCTATTTCTCCCACCGCCACTCGGTAAAGGCAGGCGAGCGCGACTGTGGACGCAACATGACCGGCATCATGCTGCTAGGCTGACCAACGGTCGTGGCTTTTGGCGCAGGCGCAGCCCGCCTCCGTCGCCATCTTTGAATTCAGAATCTTTGCGGCGCCCCCTTGAACACGCTTCACTGCTCGCCAAAGTATTCTGTGTGCGGACCGGGCCCCTCTGACAGCCGGCGTGAGATAACGCTGCTGTGATGTCGGACCGCATCGGGAGTATCCCGATGTCGGCTCGGTCAAATTCATCTTCGAACGAGCCGCTTCGAAACTCTCGCAACACAAACGAGAGGAGTCGACATGCCGTTCTACGACATTGGTACCCACTATTCGGGCTTCGGCCCCGTCCAGCCAGTGGTCAGGCGCGATCATCACGGCCTGTACCATCACTGGGCCCGGCCCCCGCGACCCAGAACTCCGACGGAAGCAGCTGCCGCGTCGCCGATCCGACGCGGCGCCACACCGGTCGGAGACGTCCGCCTCGCGCTTGCGCCAACCCTGGCGCTCCAACTTCACCAATTCTCCAGCGAACGGAGCTGATCCCATGCCTCTTCTCACCTCCCCGATTGACGGCGCGCCGATGCGTCAGATCTTTCGCTACGGCATCGAATTCGACGTGTGCCCCACGACTGGCGGCGTCTGGCTCGACAAGGGCGAACTCGAAAAGCTGGTCGCGCTCGTGAAGGACGAAACGCTTCAGGGAAGCTCCCGTCAGCGCGGCCAATTCCGCGACGATGACGACGACGATGGTGATGACGGCGACGATCGTGGCCGCAATCGCGCCAGCGGTGGACGGCGCTCGCGCCTCTCCGATCTTTTCGACTTCTAGAACGCGTGACCGGCGCCGTCGCATGTAGCGACGGCGCCGTAACCGCTGATCTCGACATCCTCCGCTGGCCGCAACCCCGAAGGCTCAGCGATCGCGACCGCACACGCTCAAGCTCTGGTGACTGAATCCATGGACTTCATCCAGGCCATTTTCGTATCCGAGTTTCTGGGTAAGCCGAACTGGATCTGGCTCGCATTCATCGCCGCTGTTGTGGCGTTGCTCGCTTTTGATCTCGGCGTCGTCAACCGGAAGGATCACGAGATCGGCACGCGGGAGTCACTGAAGCTATCCGCATTCTACATCGCCATTGGCCTGAGCTTCGCCATCGTGATCTGGCAGCTCTACAACAACGCCTACCCGGGCGCGTCGACCGATCCCCAGCTGCTAGCGGTAACGGGTCAGGAGCGCGCCTGGATTGCTGTCCAGCTTTACCTGACCGGGTTCGCCGTCGAGAAGACGCTGGCGCTGGACAACGTCTTCATCATCTCGATGGTCTTCACCTATCTTGCGATCCCGCGCATGTACCAGCACCGCGTGCTGTTCTGGGGCATCATCGGCGTCATCGTCCTTCGCGCCTTCATGATCGGCCTCGGCGCCGTGCTGGTCAGCCAGTTCTCCTGGGTGCTCTACATTTTCGCCGTCTTCCTCATTATCACCGGCATCCTGATGTTCCGAAAGGGCGGGCACGACACAGACATCAGCAAGAACAAGGTCCTCACCTGGCTCAAGCGCCGGATGAACGTCACGCCTGAATTTCACGGCAACAAGTTCCGCATCCAGCTGCCCGATCACCAGACGGGCAAGCTTCGCTGGTTCGCGACGCCGCTCCTGCTGGCGCTTCTCTTTGTCGAAATCGTCGATCTCATCTTCGCCATCGACAGCGTGCCGGCAATCTTCGCTATCACCAGCGACCCGTACATCGTTTACACATCGAACATATTCGCGATCCTCGGCCTTCGCGCGCTGTTCTTTGCGCTCGCCGCCATGGTGCATCGCTTTCAGTACCTGAAGTACGCCCTGGCGCTGACCCTCGTTTTCATCGGCTCCAAGATCTTCCTTGGCGACCTGTTCCCGGGCGGCAAATTCCCGGCAACCTGGTCCCTCGCGATCACGATGGGCCTGATCGGCGGCGGCATCCTGTATTCTCTGTGGAAAACAAGAACGCCGGCCGTCACCAAACCTGGCCGCGACCAAGCCGAAAAGCTGCCGGATGTGCGCTGATCAAGTAGCAGCTTCCCGCCTTCGCGCCTGTTTGCGGTATTTCGGTCGCACCGGAGGGTCTCGCCGACAAATCATTCGGTCGCGCGATTGCAGCCTAGCCGATTCTACGACAGAAGCGTGACGCCGACGGGAGCCCCCTTGTTCTAACCAGCAAGGGGCGACGAAAACGGGAGTGCGGGCAGATGAAACTCATCTCGTGCAACGCAAACCGGCCATTGGCCCAGCGCATCGCAGACCGTCTCGACATGCGCCTGACCGACACCGAGGTGAAGACCTTCAAGGACCGAGAAGTCTTCGTGAAGGTAAACGAGAACGTCCGCGGCCAGGACGTCTACATTATCCAGTCGACCTCGGCGCCAGCCAACGACCACCTGATGGAATTGCTGATCACGATGGACGCCCTCGTCCGAGCCTCCGCCCGACGCATCACGGCCGTGATCCCCTATTTCGGCTATTCACGCCAGGACAGGAAGACAGACGGCCGCACGCCGATCTCCGCCAAGCTTGTCGCCAACCTGATCACCGTCGCGGGCGCCGACCGCGTCGTGACCGTCGATCTCCACGCGGCGCAGATCCAGGGGTTCTTCGACAAGCCGACGGACAATCTGTTCGCCATGCCCGAAATGGCCGACGACATCCTGAAGAAGTACGGCAGCCAGGACCTGATGGTCATCTCGCCGGACGTTGGCGGCGTCGTCCGCGCACGCGCCCTCGCCAAGCGCCTCAACACGGATCTCGCCATCGTCGACAAGCGTCGCGAGAGAGCCGGAGAGTCCGAAGTGGCTAACATCATCGGCGACGTCGAAGGCCGCAAATGCATCCTCATCGATGACATGACGGACTCAGGCGGCACGCTCATCAACGCCGCCGACGCGCTCCTGAAGAAGGGCGCCATGGAGGTTGCCGCCTACGTCACGCACGGCGTGCTGTCCAACGGAGCCGCCGCCAACATCGACAAGTCCCAGCTGAAGGAGCTTGTCATCACCGACACCATCCAGGCCTCCGATGCAGTCGCCAAGGCCAAGAAGATCCGCACCATCACCCTCGCCCCCCTAATCGCCGAAGCGATCCGCCGCATCGCGAACGACGAGTCCATCTCGAAGATGTTCGATTAGGCTGGGACAGCCGATCCCTGCTGCACAGCCCCCGCTGCCTGACACTCCGAAAGCGCCAGCGTCAAGGAGCGCGCCATCGCGCCTAATCGCGATCGCCGATCGCCTCGGCGGCCTCCTTGTTCAGCGCCTCGCCCTCGCGGCGTGGAACGATCAATGGCGCCGGTTGGGTGGTCGCGATGTTCCCGCGCATCAGCGACAGACCGGCACGCAGCCCGCCGGCCATCTGCATCTCCAGCCGCTGCTCGTCGCGCTGGCGCACATCGCGCAGGATGTCGTCAGCCTCTTCCTCTTCCACCCCAAGATCGACAAGCACTTTCCGACCAAACACGAACGCCGACTCCAGCACCTCGCGCAGTTGATACTCCACCCCGGCATTGATCAGCCGCAGCGCATGCCCGCGATCGAACGCGCGCACATAGAGCTTCGCGTGCGGAAACTCCGATTTCGCCAGCTCCACGATCTTGTCCGCCGACTCCTGCTTGTCGACGCAGACCAGGATCGCCTCCGCCCGCTCGGCGCCTGACGCCCGCAACACATCCAGCCTCGTGCCGTCGCCATAATAGACCTTGAAGCCGAACTGCCCTGCGGCCCGGATCATCTCCACATCGATCTCGATGATCGACACATCGATGCCCTTCGCCAGCAGGGGCTGCGACACCACCTGCGCAAAGCGCCCGAAGCCTACGAACAACACGCGTCCGTGCAGGTCGTTCGCGGTCTCGACGCCGTCCATCGATGCCTTCTCCGCCGGCAGCAGCCGCTCCAGCAGGATCACCGCCAGCGGCGTCAGCGCCATCGAGAGAATTACGATCGCCGTCATGCTCGCCGTGACTTCGCCGTCCAGAACGCCAGCACGCAAAGCTTCCGAATAGAGGACGAACGCAAACTCGCCGCCTTGCGCAAAAAGTACAGCCCGCCGCAACGCCTCGCGATGTTTCGCACGGAAGGCTCGCGCCACCGCGTAGATGCCGATCGACTTCACGATCATGAACACGAACACGCCGCCGATGATCAGCTGCCACTGGTTCCATACCAGGAAAAGGTCCAGCGACATGCCGACCCCAAGGAAAAACAGCCCAAGCAGGATCCCGCGGAACGGTTCGACGTCGGCCTCGAGCTGGTGCCTGAAAGTCGACTCCGACAACAGCACCCCGGCGAGGAATGCGCCCAT
This sequence comes from uncultured Alphaproteobacteria bacterium, assembly GCA_903831485.1. The sequence continues at coordinate 21,499 of CAIKXW010000341.1, forward strand.
TCCCATCGATAGTCCGGCCCAGTCCATGAAGACCGCAGCGCCAAGCACGACCAGCAGCGCCGCCGCCGTCATCACCTCGCGCGCGCCCGACGCGGCCAGCACGCTGAAGATCGGGTTCATCAACCACTTGCCCGCCGCGAACACCACAGCCACGGCGCCGACGGCGATCAGCAACGCCTGCCACCACGGCTGCGTCGCCGTGACCGCAGCAGCCGTCGGCGACAGCGTCGCGAGCAAGGCTACCAACGCCAGCAGCGGAATGATCGCGAGGTCTTCAAGCAGCAGGATCGCAACCGAGCGCTGCCCGCTTGGCAACGCCGTCTCGCCGCGATCATCCATCATCTTCATGATTACCGCGGTCGACGACAGCACGAAGCCCGATGCCCCGATGATCGCCGCGGCCGGCGGCAAGCCATACGCAATGCCCACGCCCGACAGCAGAGCGCCGCAGATGATCACCTGCACCGCGCCAAGTCCGAAAATGTCCCGCCGCATCGCCCACAGCTTGGCCGGACGCATTTCGAGTCCGATCAGGAACAGGAACATCACCACGCCAAGCTCGGCGACATGGATGATCGCTTCCGAGTCCTGGAACAGCTTCAGCCCAAACGGCCCCACGGCGACCCCCGCCGCCAGATAGCCGAGCACTGCCCCGAGCCCGAGCTTCCGGAAGATCGGAACGGCAATGACGCCGGCCGCCAGGAGGGCGACCGCGTGCCCGATATCCATCCCGCCAGCTTCGGTCGCCATCGCCCCTCCGGTTCTAAGGACTCAATGGGATGCTGCGCGCGCCTTCGCAAGCGCGCTATTTCAAACGTTTCTCGAACTCGGCAAAAAAGCCGTCGGCTTCGGCCTTCAGCTTGCCCTCCATGCAGCGAAACTGGGCAAGCACTTCCTCCCCCATACGGGTCAGCACGGCGCCGCCGCCCTTCCTGCCGCCCGCCGAGGATTCGACCAGCGGCTGTCGAAAGGAATGGTTCATCGCATCGACCAGCTGCCACGCCCGCGAATAGCTCATCTCCATCGACTTGGCCGCCTTCGAGATCGAGCCTTCAGCCGCGATGCGCTCCAGCAGGTCCGCCTTGCCCGGCCCGAACGCCCGCTCGCCCTTGGCGATCAGCCGCGCCGTGATCCTGATCGATGCCATGCCAGTCTCCTTTGCATCGAGGCTCCGCTTTACAGCCATCGAAGCGAGCGCCGCCAAATTCGCAAGCGAATTCTCTCAGGCCAGCAACCGCCGCGCCGTCGCCAGCGCTTCGACGCCCCTGTCCAGCGTGTCGTCCGATTTCGCAAAGCACAGCCGCACCAGTGCACGCTCCGGAGGCGTTTCGTAGAAGGCGGAGAACGGAATCGTCGCCACGCCGGCCTGCTTGACCGCCCAGGTCGCGAACGCCATGTCGCTGAGACCGATGCCGGATGCGGCCAGGTCGATGGCCATGAAATACGTCCCCGCCGCCGGCAGTGTTACAAATCCTTCCTGCTCCAGCGCCCGAGCCAGCCTGTTCCGGGCACGCGCCAGCTTCTCGCGCATCGCATCGAAATCCGCGGCGGGCTTGCCCAGCCCGAATGCCACGGCTTCCTGAAGATTGGGCGGCGTCGTGAAGGTCAGGAACTGGTGCGCCTTCGCAAACGCCTGCGTCAGCGGCGGCGCTGCGCAGGCGAAGCCCACCTTCCACCCCGTCATCTCGAAAATCTTGCCCGCAGAGCCGATCTTGATCGTTCGATCGCGCATGCCGGGCGCCGATAGCATCGACACATGCCGCGCGCCATCGAACACGCAATGTTCCCAGACCTCGTCGGAGATCGCAACGCAGTCATGCCTGACGCACTGTTCGGCAATCAGTGCGAGATCTTCGGCGCCAATCAGGCTGGCCGACGGATTGAGCGGCGTGTTCAGCACAACCGCGCGGGTCTTCTCTGTGAAAGCCACCGCGAGCGCCTGTGGATCGACACGCCAATCCGGTGGTTGAAGCCTGACAAACCGCGCGCTCGCCCCTGCCCGGCGCAGCATCGGCAGGTAGCTGTCATACATAGGCTCGAACAGCACAACCTCGTCGCCCGGCGACAGTACAGCCAGCAGGGCCGCAGCCAGCGCCTCTGTCGCGCCGGATGTGATCGTCACTTCGCTCTGCCAGTCGAGCGCCACGCCCTGCAGCCGCCCATAATGCTCGGCTACCGCCTCGCGCAGTTTCGGCAAGCCCCGCATCGGCGGATACTGGTTGGGTCCGCTGATCAGTGCTTCGGCAGCCTTGCGCCGAACATCTTCCGGCCCATCCCATTCCGGAAAGCCCTGCCCGAGATTGATCGCGCCGGTCTCTCGCGCGAGGCCGGACATGACATCAAAGATCGTGTCGCCGAGCGAAGCGTAGACCGGGTTCATGCGGGCTCGCGGAACGGCCGCACATGGCTGAGCGATGGAATCTTGCCGCGCACCTCGGCAACCTTTGCAAGGTCCAGCGTCGCCGCAATCACGCCCGGCTCGGTTCCACCCTCGGCGAGGATTTCCCCCCATGGATCGATGATCAGCGAATGCCCGTAGGTCTCGCGGCCGTCCTGGTGCTTGCCCGTCTGCGCCGGCGCAATGACGAAGCACCCCGTCTCGATCGCCCGCGCACGCAGGAGGATATGCCAGTGCGCCTCGCCCGTGATGCGCGTGAAGGCGGCTGGCACGGCGATGATCTGCGCGCCTGCCATCGCGAGCTGCCGGAACAGCTCGGGAAAGCGCACATCATAGCAGACTGTCATGCCAAGCTTCGCCGCAGGTAATTCAGCAACAACAGCTGCGCCACCGGCCGCATAGCTGTCGGACTCGCGATAGATGTTGCCTGCATTCAGCTGCACGTCGAACATGTGGATCTTGTCGTAGCGAGCCGCCACCTCGCCGTCTGGCCGGATCAGGAAACTTCGATTGGCGCACTTCCCCGCATCCGCCCGGATCGCCAGCGAGCCGATCAGCAGCGTTCGCCCGAGCTCCTTCGCCAGCGCCCTGAAATGGGCCAGCCCCGGATCACTCGCTTCGTCCGTCGACTTCTCCCAGGACGCCCCCCGCGCGCGATCCAGCAGCGTCGTCATCTCGGGCGTCGCGATCAGCTCGGCCCCGCCGCGGGCCGCCTCGCGGATCAGCGCATCGGCCGCCGCGATGTTCTCAGCCACATCGGTTCCAGACCGCATCTGGACGCAAGCAACCCTGATCTGGGACATGGCCTCTCCTGCTGCACTGTCTCATCATAAACCATACCGGTCGGCCGAGTCGCCATCCCGGCCGAAATCAGCGGCTGACGTGGTTAATCGCTTGGGCTCGCGCGAGGCGCGATGCAGCGTACCTCCGCTCCCCTTCTGGTACGCCGATTGCTGACTGATACCCAAGGCCAGCCCGTCCCGTGATCCCGCGACGCCGGGCGCCGGCCTGAACCGCGGGATCGGTTATCGATGGGCTTCAGCCCCGGCATCGCAGGCATTCCAGCGCCATCGGCCCGGCCCCTGCCGGTCTGGCGCGCCCGCGCGCGCTCACTGCTCAACTATTTCGGCAAGCTCGACATCCTCGTACTGTTCGTCTGGGTCGCCTCCACGACGCTCCAGCTCGACTGGATGCAACCGCTTCGCTACCTCGCCGCCGCCTATTTCGTCGGCAGCATGATCATGTTCGCCCGCCAGACCATGCCGTCCCTCGCGCGGGCCTGGCCGACCCTGCTGATCCCGCTCTTCTGCATCGTCTCGGCGCTGTGGGCGCCATCGGCCAGTGACGCGATCCGCAAGGGCCTGCTGTTTGGACTCACCTCCATCGTCGCGATCTATGCCGCAACGCGCGTCTCCGGTCGCGGCATCCTGCTTGTCTTCATGGGCGTGCAAACCATCGCGGCGCTGATGAGTCTGCGCTCGCCCCAGATCGTCGACGGCGCCTGGACTGGCATATTCGGCCAGAAAAACTTCCTGGCGATGAACATGTTCATCCTCTATGTCGCCGCGCTGGCGGTCCTGCTCGACAAGGGATCATGGCGCTGGTTCCGCCTTGCGGCGCTGGGCATCGCGCCAATGGCGCTGGCGCTTGTGGTTCTGGCGAAGTCCGGCACGACAACGGTGATGGTGATTGGCGCGACGACAGCGCTGCTCGGTCACGCCTTCCTGTGGCAACCGGCCGGCCGGATTCGCCACATGCGCTTCCTGCTTGTACTCATCGGCGCTGTTCTCGTGACCCTCCTTGCGCTTGTCCTGTTCGGATTCATGCAGTTCGACGCACAGACCAGCGTGCTGAATGCGCTGGGCAAGGACTCGACTCTGACTGGCCGCACCTATCTCTGGGAAACTGCACAGCGGGAGATGGCGGAGAGCCCATGGTTCGGCCGCGGCGCCGATGGCTTCTGGCGATCCGAATACGGCGCCGCCAACACGATCATCAAGTTCTTTCACTACGACCATTACGTGAAGTTCTCTTTCCACAATTCCTATCTCGAGAACGGCGTGGCGTTCGGCTATCCCGGCTACTGGGCGACGGTGTTCCTTGCCGCCTGGGCGCTATGGCGGCCGGCGATCAACTGGCTGAAAAGCCAGAACACGATCAACGCAGCCTTCCTGATCCTTGCCGCCATGGTGATCGTGCGCTCCACGACCGAGATCGACCTCGCGCTCGAATTCTCGGCCACGGCGACGCTGCTCTTCATGGGAGCTGTCAGGCACGACAAGGTGGATGCCCGTGGAGATGTCGCGTGACCCGGCCGGATGTCAGCGTGATCATCGCCGCATGGAAGGCCGCGGACTTTGTCGAGCGCGCCGTTCACTCAGCACTCCTGAGCCGAGGCGTGACAGTCGAGGTCGTGGTCGTTGATGACGCCTCGCCAGACCGCACCTTCGCAGTCCTGGGACGAATCGCAGCGCACGATTCCCGCGTGATCATTGACCGCTTGCCGGCGAATGGCGGCCCCTCCGCAGCCCGCAATCGCGCCCTCGCCCTCGCATCAGGCGCCTTCATCGCGGTTCTCGACGCGGACGACACGATCGAGCCCAACAGGCTGTCGCGCATGGTCGCAATGGCCGAGCGTCGCGCCGCGGATGTCGTTGTCGATAACATGAAGGAGGTCGACGCGAACGGCCGTCTCTTGTCCTCCGGCCTGTTCCTGAAGTCGCCCGCCTTTTCGACAGACCGCAACATCGATCTTGCAACCTGGATCGCCTTCAACCAGCCGATGAAGGCCGGCGATTGCATCGGTTACCTGAAGCCGCTCATCCGGAGGATGACGCTTGATCGCCATCGGGCCGCGTACGATACCGCGCTCCGAAACAGCGAAGACTACTATCTGGTGGCCGAGCTGCTCGCGCAGGGCGCCCGCATGCACTACCTGTCAGAGCCCGGCTATCGCTACACACGCTCGACGGCCTCCACCTCGCACCGCCTGAAGCCCGAACACACGCGAGCCTGGCTGGAAGCTGAAGCCCGCTACATCCGGCGGTTCGGCGCCGCCCTCAGCGCCGGTCAGCAGCACGCATTGGCCCGCCGAGCCCGCTCGCTTCGACATGTCGATCAGCTGGTCGCCGCAACCGAGGCGCTGAAGTCGCGACGCTTCGGCGAATTCCTGCGCCTGCTCGCTGCCGACCTGGAGTCGAGCGCCTATACGCTCATCACCTTTGCAAGGGTCGCCAGCAGCAAACTGCGCCGACACCCGTCCTAGCGGACAGGCAGCGCGAAGCGGTTGCTGCATTGCGGCGCATTCTGTCCGAGCGGGACATGCGATATGCAACGGATGAAAGCGACCGTTGTGTCGAACTCTGCGTCGCCAACCCACTCCACCGACGTCCGGTTGGCGGCCCAGACGCTGGTCATCACCCGGCCGGTCGTGGTCGGTATCCCCGCATCAGGGGCCGCGACCCGGTGGACCTGCACGCCATCCACATACCATGTGATGGAATCGGGCAACCACTCGAACGCGTACAGGTGTTCTGCGTCAGATGCATCGAAGCCGAGGTCGATGTCCTTCGCAGAGCCCTTCCCGTGGCGAAAGAAGTTGACGTGGATCCTCCCTGAATCCTTCCCGACAAGCTCGATATCGATCTCGTCGTGGGGGTCGCCCATGTCCTCGCCGCTATAGACGAAAAAAGCGGTGACGGCGCCCTTCCCATCCGAGGCGCGCAAGACCGCTTCGTACCGGCCATAGCCGTAGAATCCGACATACTGGAATTCAGCGCTGGAATGGGTCGACACCGGCGTCGCCTCGCGCCTGGCGACCAGACTCATGCCGTGGCGACCAAAACCGATATTCTCGTCGCGATAGGACACGCCCAGCCATTCTGCGTCGATGTCCAGGTCCGCAAGTAACTGGGTCTCGTTATCGTGACCCTTGCTGAGATCAACGATGAAGGCGCCCTGCGCAGGCCGTCCGGTGTTGACGGCCCCGGACGCGCGCTCCTGCGAATCCGCCCGACCGGAAACGCCCACATTTATGCAGACCGCAGCAAGAGCCGCGGCCAAAATCCGCCCGCAGAGCATTGTCCCCGCCGTCTCCGACTGCACCGGACCAGGGCGCAAGTTGTTGACAGACAAGCAGGAATGGCGCCGCACGCCTGCCTAAACGCGCTTTTGAGCAAATGGCTCTCACGGATGGATTGCGCAGCTTCGCCCGGGCGCTAAAGCTCACGGCAAGATCAGGGCAACGCCACGTCAGCGCAGGCCCGCCGGGAGGAGTTCATGTCCAGTTTCAACCGCAAGCTTGCGGGCGGCGCCGTTGCGTCGGTCCTCGCCCTGACGCTGGCCTTTGCCTGCGCGTTGCCCCCGGGATCGGCAGGCGGGTCGTCGACGGCTGAGGCATCGCGTGCGGCGACTTACGACGCGACCGAGTGGATCTACTGGGGCGGAGACGCTGGCCAGACCCGGTACGCGCCGCTGAACCGGGTCAACCTCGAGACGGTCAACCGGCTCAAGATCGCCTGGCGCTGGACAGCGGATGCTTCGGGCGACGCCTCGTCCTCCAACTACAAGTCGACGCCCCTGCTCGACGATGGCGTTCTCTACATGCCGTGGGTCAACCATGGCATGGCGGCGCTCGACGCAGGCACAGGCAAGACGCTCTGGACCTACGAGCCACAGCCGGCAGACATCGGAGGCCGCGGGGCTTCCCTGGCCGCACGGTCGCTCGCCTACTGGACGGACGGAACCGAGAAGCGGCTGTTTCACAATTCCTCCGACGGCCGCCTGATTGCGGTCGATGCCAGGACGGGCAAGGCGGCCACCGGCTTCGGCAGGAATGGGACCGTCAACCTGCGCGAAGGCGCGATCGAAGGCACGCCGGTTACTGATGTGAGTTCGGTGTCGCCCGCCCTCGTGGTTGGCGACATTGTGGTCGCCCAGATCATCGTGGGCGGTGGCCGCAACAAGGAGAGCGCGCCGGGCTATATCCGCGGCTACGACGTGCGGACCGGGAAGGAAGTCTGGCGGTTCGATCCCATCGCCAAGCCGGGCCAAACAGGCGCCGAGACGTGGCTCGAAGGCAGCAACCTCTATACCGGCGCCGGCGGCGCATGGGCGATGATGAGCGCTGACCCGGAGACGGGTTATCTCTACATCCCTCACGAAACGCCGACCAATGAGTTCTATGGCGGACAGCGTCCAGGGGACGGACTCTTCGGCGAGGCCATCGTCTGTCTCGATGCGAAAACCGGCAAGCTGGTCTGGTACTATCAGATCGTGAAGCACGGCATCTGGGACTATGACCTCCCGGCAGCGCCGATCCTGAACGAAGTGAAAAAGGACGGGAAGGTCATCAAGGCGGTGACTGTGCTGACCAAGCAGGGCCTGACCTTTGTGTTCGACCGCAAGACCGGCGAGCCGGTCTGGCCGATCGAACAGCGCCAGGTCCCTAAATCGCCCATCCCCGGCGAGCGGGCGTCTCCGACGCAGCCCTTCCCCACCCTGCCAGAGCCCTTCCTGCGCCTCGGCTACAGCGAAGACGACCTGATCGACTTCACGCCCGCCCTTCGTGAAGAAGGCAAAAAGCTCGCAGCGCAATACACCAAGGGTGAGCTCTACACCGCGCCGACCGAAATCACGGCGACCAACAAGGGGACGTGGCTCTTCCCCGGAACCGGCGGCGGCCCCAACTGGAACGGCGCGGCATGGGACCCAGACACCGGCATGATGTACACGCCGCTGCGCCTGAAGCCGCAATTCGCCGGCCTCCGCAAGGGCGACCCCAAGACCACGAACATGCACTACTATGGCGGTGGCGGCGGCGCCCCGATCTCCGGGCCCCAGGGCTTGCCGATCATGAAGCCGCCGTACTCGATCGTCGTTGCGACCGACATGAACACGGGCAAGCACAAATGGCGCATCCCGATCGGCGATGCCGATGACTCCGTGAAAAATCATCCGGCTCTGAAGGGGCTCGATCTCGACTTCAAGGCGATGGGCAAGTTCGACGTGCGCCCGGCGCCGCTTCTGACCAAGCAACTGCTGTTCCTGGGCGAGTCCGGCAACATCGGCGGCGGCTCGGGCGGGCCGATGTTCCGCGCCTATGACAAGCGCGACGGCAAGGTCGTGTGGGAGGCGGAGATGCCGACCCTCGTGACTGGCGCGCCGATGACTTACGAACTGAATGGCCGTCAGTATGTCGTGGTCGCCGTGTCGAAGCGTGGGGCTCCGGCGGAGCTGGTAGCGCTGACGCTGGATGGCGCAAGCGAAGCGGGAGCTGCGCCTGCTGGCGGAGTTCCGCTGGCTGCCGCGCCGCCGTCGATACGCGCCGCCGCCCTTGCAGTTTCTGCGACGCCGGATGAGCTGGCGCTTGGCAAGACGATGTTCGACCAGGCCTGCTCGATCTGCCATGGACCGAATGGAGCGGGCATCCCCGGCGGCAATGCTCCGCCGCTCGGCAACCGTACCGACTATCCGAACATCGCTCGCGTAATCGCCCAGGGCCAGGGCGAGATGCCGTCGCTGGCAGCCGCACTGACCAATCCGCAAATCGACGCCATCGCGAAGCATGTGGTTAAGACTCTTGGCCCGCAGCCTCGCCCGGCGGGCGGCCGGCCGCCGGGGAGCGAGGATTGAGACAGGAAGCGTTGGCCAAAAGTGTTGAAAAGTCAGGCATTCAACGCTGGTTGCCCTTACTGGATCAGGCGCCTATAAGGGCGCTCCTGAATTGGCGGAGCGTGGCGCAGCCCGGTTAGCGCACTAGTCTGGGGGACTAGGGGTCGTGGGTTCGAATCCCGCCGCTCCGACCATTCAGCTTCGGCAGACCGGTAACCGGTTTATCAGGGCGGTTAGCTCAGCTGGCAGAGCGCCTGCTTTACACGCAGGATGTCGGCGGTTCGATCCCG
>CAIKXW010000342.1 GCA_903831485.1 uncultured Alphaproteobacteria bacterium
AGCCAGCTGTTCCAGTCGGGGCGCGAGGGATCGTTCTCGGGGCTCTCGTCGTGGAGCAGGACGTGATGCGCGAGGTCGGCGGGCGAGCGCAGGGGGTGTGGGCCGCTCATAAGGTCGGGCGAGCAAACGGGCAGGCAGGATTCCGACATGATCTTTTCGGCGCGCAGGCCTTCATAGATGCCCTTGCCATAGCGCAGGGCGAGGTCGATGTCGGACGAGTTGAAATCTGTCATGGCGACGTCGGCCGAGACCCAGACCTCCGCCTCCTGGTTCAGCTCCTGGAATTTCTCGAGCCGGGGCGCGAGCCATTTGGCTGCGAAGGACGGCGCCGAGGACACCATCAGCCGGTCGCGGCGGGCGGGCGCGCGCATGTGGTGGACGGCTTCGGACATCATCTCGAAGGCGTTGGTCAGCAACGGCAGGGCGGCTTGGCCGGCGTCCGTCAGCAGGACCTGGCGGCCCGTGCGGCGGAAAAGAGGGGCGCCGGCGAACTCTTCGAGCTGGCGGATCTGCTGGGAAATGGCGCCCGGCGTGACGTTCAGCTCTTCGGCGGCGCGGGTGAAGGACAGGTGGCGGGCGGCCGCCTCGAAGGCGCGCAGGGCGTTGAGAGCGGGCAGGCGGTCTTCCTGGGCCATTTTGCTTGAGGTTTTCTGCATCTGGAGGCGGGTGAGGGCGTCTAATGGTTCGGCTTAGCTGGGGTCCATTGCGCTGGCAGCGCCTTCCGGCCATTTGCCGTTGGGGCTACAGCGGGGCACAAACCAGCAGGCGCCACGTTATATGCGCATGCGTGAGAAAAACTAAAGGGCCGAATTCAATGTCGGACGTGCCAGCCTCTCGGACCGGGGAGTGCGGGAAGCAGTCACAGACGACGGGATCCGTCGCGCTGGTGGGTGCTGGCCCGGGCGACCCGGACCTGCTCACGGTGAAGGCGGCGCGCCTGATCGGCGCGGCGGACGTGATCTTTGCGGACAGGCTGGTCGGCGATGGCGTGCTGGCGCTGGCGCGCGGCGAGATCGTGTATGTCGGCAAGAGCAAGGGCGAGCATTCCGTTCCGCAGGGCGAGATCCATGCGCGCATGGTCGCGGCGGCGCAGGCGAGCAGGCGCGTGGTGCGGCTCAAGGGCGGTGATCCCTTCATCTTCGGGCGCGGTGGCGAGGAAGTTGAGGCGTTGCGCGCGGCGGGTGTTGAGGTTGATGTGGTGCCGGGGATTTCGGCGGCGCTCGGCGTTGCGGCGTCGGCGCAGATTCCGCTGACGCATCGCGACGTGGCGCAGGCGGTGACGTTCGTGACCGGTCACGCGAAGCTGGGTGAGACGCCCGATCTTGATTGGGATGCGCTGGCGCGCGGCAACCAGACGGTTGTCGTCTACATGGGCGTCGGCACGGCGGGCACGATCGCGGCGCGGCTTGTGGCTGCGGGGCGCGATGCGGCGACGCCGGTGGCGGTGATCGAGAACGGGACGCGGGCCGAGGAGATCCGCGCGTTCGGCGTGCTGGGCGAGTTGAGCGAGATCATCGTGCGGGCCGGGATACAGGGTCCGGCGCTGCTGGTGATTGGCGAGGTGGTGAAGGTTGCGCGTGGTCATTCTCGGGCAAGCGAAGCGAGACCCGAGAATCTTTCTGCTCTTGCTGGCGGCGCGTTCGAAGACGGAAAGAAAGATTCTCGGGTCAGGCCCGAGAATGACACCCTGAGTCGGGCGACGACTGCGCCATCTCTCTCTGACCTCTGGAGGATGTTCTCGTGAGCTCCGAACGTCCCAAGCTTGGGCCTGATGTTCCGAAGGTGGTGACGGCGTGGCTGTCGGCTTCGGGGCGGGTGGTTTATCTGACGACGGATCGCGGCTGGTCCGAGGACATTGGCGATGCCGAGGTGATGACGGGGCTCGGCGCGAATGACGTGCTGGCGTGGGCGGCGCAGGACCAGACGCGGGTCAGCGACCCTTACTTCATGCAGGTGACGGCGGACGGGCAGATCACGGGGCGCGAGACGATCCGCGAGACGATCCGCGCGAAGGGGCCGACCAATCATCCGATGTTCGGGAAGCAGGCGGGGAACAACTGATGCCGGATCGCGAAGTCACCAAGCTGACGCTGTATGGCGATTCAATTTCGGGCAATTGCCTGAAGACGAAGTGGACGGCGGACTATCTGGGCGTCGACTATGACTGGATCGAGGTGAGCGTTGTCGAGGGCGGCACGCGGTCGGACGCGTTCATGGCGATGAACCCCTCGGGTCAGGTGCCGGTGCTGCGCCTCGCCGATGGCCGGATCCTGCCGCAGTCGAATGCGATCATCCTCTACCTCACCGAGGTGTATGCGAGCGAGGCGCTGGTTCCGGCGGACCTGTTCGAGAAGGCGAAGATGATGAGCTGGCTGTTCTGGGAACAGTACAGCCACGAGCCCTATATCGCCGTGCGCCGGTTCAGGAAGAAGTTCCTGAACATGAGCGATGACGAGCTTGATCCGCAGCTTCTCGCGAGAGGCCGGCGCGCGTTGGGCGTCATGGAGATGCAGCTCACCTTCTCTAACTATTTCGTCGGCGACAGCCTGACGCTCGCTGACGTCGCGCTGGTGGCGTACACGCGCGTGGCGGATGAGGGCGGTTTCGACCTCAACGAGTTTCCCAATGTGCAGCGCTGGGTGGCGCGGGTCGAGACGGACCTGAGCATCGAGCACTCGAAGAAGGCGGCCTGATGTATCGTTACGACCAATTTGACGACACGCTGGTCCGGGAACGCGCGAAGCAGTTCCGCGGGCAGGTGGAGCGTCGGCTCAAGGGCGAGTTGCGGGAAGAGCATTTCAAGCCGCTGCGGCTGCAGAACGGCGTTTATCTTCAGCTGCACGCCTACATGCTGCGGGTTGCGATTCCGTATGGACAGCTCAATGCGGCGAAGCTGCGCCAGCTCGCGATGATCGCGGACAAGTTCGACAAGGGCTATGCGCACTTCACGACGCGGCAGAACATCCAGTACAACTGGATCAGGCTGGCCGACATGCCGGACGTGCTGGATACGCTGGCTGATGTCGAGATGCATGCGATCCAGACGAGCGGCAACTGCATCCGCAATGTGACGTCGGACCATCTGGCGGGCGCGAATCTCGACGAGATCGAGGATCCGCGGCCGTGGTGCGAGATCATCCGGCAGTGGTCGACGTTTCATCCGGAATTCTCGAGCCTGCCGCGCAAGTTCAAGATTGCGGTGACGGCCGGGGCGACCGATCGCGCGGCGGTGCGGGTGCACGATATCGGCCTGCACATGAAGACGAATTCGGAGGGCCGCGTGGGCTTCGAATTCATCGTCGGCGGCGGTCTGGGGCGGACGCCGTATATCGGGCTGACGGTGCGCGAGTGGATCGCGAAGGAAGACCTGCTCGACTATCTCGAAGCCAACATGCGCGTCTACAACCGCCATGGGCGGCGGGACAACAAGTACAAGGCGCGGATCAAGATCCTGGTGAACGAGCTGGGGCTTGAGGAGTACAGGCGCGAGGTCGAGGAAGAATTCGCGGCGCAGAATACGTGGGAGAAGGTCGTGCTTCCGCAGGAGGAAGTGGACCGGATCACGGCTTATTTCGCGCCGCCTGCATTCGCGAAACTGCCGGCGGTGTCGGAAGGCTTTGAGGCGTTCAAAGCGACCAGCCGCGAGCAGGCGCGCTGGGCGCGGAACAACCTGAGGCCGCATCGCGTGCCGGGCCATATCTCGGTCCATATCGCTGTAAAGCAGCAGGGCGAAGCGCCGGGCGATGCGACGTCAGACCAGATGCGCGCCATTGCAGACATTGGCGAGCGTTACGGGTTCGACGATATCCGCGTCGCGCATGAGCAGGACGTGGTGCTGCCGCATGTGAAGCTGGACGATGTGCCGGCGGTGTACGCGGCGTTGGAGGCGGCGGGGCTGCATGCGTCGA
>CAIKXW010000343.1 GCA_903831485.1 uncultured Alphaproteobacteria bacterium
CCAGCGCGCGTTGTTCGAAGGCGAACTCGCTGCCGCCGTCCGCGAAGACCATATCGCACCGTACTTCCAGCCCTTGGTGAACCTGCAGGATGGCGGCGTGCGCGGCTACGAAATCCTCGCCCGCTGGACGCACCCGACACGCGGTCCCATTCCGCCCGCTCACTTCATTCCCGCCGCCGAAGCCAGCGGCGCCATCGGCGAGCTTACGTTCAACCTCCTGCGCCGCGCCTGCGCGGAGGCCGCCAAACTTCCCGGCACGCCACACCTGTCCCTCAACGTATCCCCGGTTCAGCTCGAGCAGCCGGACTTCGCGCACGAACTGCTCAGGATCCTGGAAGAGGCCAACTTCCCGCCTGCTCGCCTCGAAGTCGAACTCACGGAAGCCGCGCTGGTGACCGACAGTGATGCCGCCCGCGCAATCGTGGATGTGCTGCAGGCCAAGGGCGTGCGCCTCGCCCTCGACAATTTCGGCACCGGCCATTCCAGCCTCCTTCAGCTGCGGCAGCTGCCATTCGACAAGCTGAAGATCGATCGCTCCTTCGTCCGCGCGATGATCACCGACAAGGAGGCGGGCGTCATGGTCCGCACCATGATCTCGATGGCAAAGAGCCTGGGTCTCACTGTTGTGGCCGAGGGTGTCGAATCCGAAGAGCAGGCCCGCATCCTTGCCGGCCTGGGATGTGACATGGCGCAAGGCTATTATTTCGGCCGCGCCATCGCCCACGTCGACCCGCAGCAAGCCGCGCGCCGCCCAGCGGAAGCTACATCCTGAGCCCGATTTCCTTGAGCCGGATCTCAAGGAAGTCCTGAGCCTTCAGCGGCTCGGGATACCTGTTCGGCCGCTCCGCCGAGATGGTGCCGGGCAGGGTGGTGATCGCGTAGTCCGGATTGAAGTGCAGGAAGAACGGCGTGGAATAGCGCGGAAAGCGCGAACGCTCCGGCTTCGGGTTCACCACGCGATGCGTCGTCGACGGCAGCACATCATTCGTCAGCCGTTGCAGCATGTCGCCGATATTCACCACCAGCGATCCCGGCGGCGGATTGACCGGCAGCCATTGTCCATTGCGGTGCAGAACCTCCAGCCCGCCTTCTTCCGCCCCGAGCAGGAGCGTGATCACGTTGATGTCCTCGTGCGCGCCCGCCCTGACTGAGCCTTCCGGCGGCGGCTCGGTCTGCGGCGGATAGTGCAGAAGGCGCAGGATTGAGTTTCCTTCCTGCACTTTGTCATTGAAGAAGTCCGGCGGAAGCTTCAGGTGCATTGCGATAGCCTGGAGGATGTCCAGCCCGAACGTATCGAGCGCGCTGAACATCTCATTTGTCGCGTCCTTCCAGCCCGGCACTTCCTTCACATAGAGGTTGGCGCCCATCAGGCCGGCATACTTGTGGTCCCGCGAAAGCTCACGCGCCACATGCCAGAACTCCTTCAGGTCCTTCGCCTTGGCGCCTTTGGCCACCTCGGTTGCGAAAGGCGTATAGGCGCGCTGGCCGCCTCCGCCGGGAATGAAATAGCCGCGCTTTGTTTCATCCGGCAGCGCAAAGAACTTCTTTCCGGCGCCAACGCCGGCGTCGATCACCGCCTGTTCGATGGGGTGATCGCTGATCACCGCGAATCCTGTTTCGCGGAAGCCCTGTCCCAGCCGCTCAGCGAACGCCTTCGGGTCTTGCGTCCAGAGTTTGTAGGAGATGGGTTCGAACAGGCCTGTTGTCGTGGTCATCGCTGGCTCGCAGGGTTCCTGAATACAGGCGTTGCTGCCTCACGCTGGTGCGCAAGCAGCGAGGCCGCTACATCGGCAGTATACAAGGAGACGGTGACAGATGCCCATGGCCTCCGGAGCCCCGATTTTCCTGCTTTTCACAGGTGTTCTGGTGAGCGCCCCGGGTCGCGGCCCGCACAGGGCCGGCGTCTGATGCCTCACGACGTCCTGCGGATGCGGCGCGATTTGTCCGGCCCGGTCGAAACGCCACAAGTGCCACAAGGCGGCGTTCTTTTCACACTGGGACGAAATCCCGAAAGGAGGCTGGGTCAGGCGGCGCATGGCGTTCTCGAAGCCGGCTTCTGGGAGGGCGGAGGCGGCGCGCCGATCTTTCGCCAGTGGAGGAAGGCCCTGCGCAAGGACAAGGAGTTTGATCCCGAACTCGTCTTTCTGGCCATGGATGGCGCAGCCGTCATTGGCATCGCCCAGTGCTGGACCTCCGCATTCGTGAAGGACCTCGCCGTCGATCCGCGCGCGCGGCGGCGCGGAATCGCCCGTGCGCTCATGCTCGCCGCCTTCAACGCATTCGCGCGGCGTGGCGCAACTCACGTCGATCTCAAGGTGCGCGAGGAAAACACTGCCGCGATCGCGCTGTACACATCGCTCCGTATGCAGATGGTCTCGCGCCAGCGCGGTTGGAGTCATGAATCCCCGCTAATACTTGTGTAGCTGCGATTCAGACTCGTGAATCAATGTAAACACAAATAGTTCGAAGAAGACTGTCGAAAATCTTCAGTATTAACTACGCCGCAAAGCTTCTCCGCTTCAATCATCTTCAAGGCCGCAGATGCGGCGGTGGGTGGGAAGGGGCGGCGTCCAGAGAGACGAAGCCAACTTCCCGAAAGTCAAAGGGATGCCAGAATGGCGTACGCGGATATCCGGATCGAAGCCCCCGAAACCTTCCTCACCAGGGAAGCGACTGGTGAAGACTTCTACCGTGTGGCGCTGGCCTACTCGGAGGGGCTCGACGTCGCTGTCGATCTCGTCGCGGCGCACAAGTTCTTCAACCTCGCCGCCACGCACGGGCATCGCGAAGCGAAGCTCTGCCGTCAGGAAATGTCCGAGATGATGTCCCAGGTCGAAATCCAGAAGGCGCAGCGTGCTGCGCGCGAATGGATGAAGAAGGCAAACTAGGTCTTCAGTTCTCCGCCAGCGAACACGATCGTCCTCTCCACCAGGACGTCCGTTGAGCTGATAAGTTCGCCCTCGATGTCATCCGCCGTCAGCACGATGGGTATCTCCGTGCACCCGGCGATGATCACTTCCGCGCCCTGCGCCTCAAGCTTACGTGCCAGCGTGACCATCGAGCGCTTGACCGTCTCGCCGCTGTCGCCCGACTTGATGCGGTAGATCAGCTCCATGAACGTCCGCTGCGAGTCTGCATTCAGCAGGACGGTCTTGAGTCCGGCGCCCTTCAGCGCGTCCTGATAAAGATTTGCCGACAGGCACGCGTCGACCGCCAGAACCCCCACTGCCTCGGGGCGCAGCTCCGCGACGACGTCCACTGTCTCCTTGATGATGCTCAGAAACGGAACGGTGATCGAAGCACGTATCTCGCTTTCCCATGCATGGGTCGTATTGCACGCCATCACGATGACGCCCGCTCCAGCGGCCTCAAGCCCCTTCGCACACGCCGCCAGGGCAGGGCCGGGTGATGGCCCTTCGCTGCGCGCGTATGCATTCCGGTCCGGAAAACTCGGATTGTTGTCGATGATCAGCCGCAGATGATCTTGTTCGCGCACCGCCCGCGTCCGCCGCAAGACGCGCTCGAAGAAGTCCAGCGTCGCAAGCGGCCCCAGTCCGCCGATAACTCCAACAGTTTTCGTGTCGGCCATGACTTTACCCGCGCCGGAACATGAACATCGGTGCGATTGCAAGCCCGGCGAGCGCCACAGCAAGCCCGATCATCACATACTGGCCGGGCGGACGTGGAATGCTCAGCATGTCTGCGATCACATGGCGGCCGAGGCCGACGACCACAGCCGCCAGCCCCACGAACAGCATCCACGCAAGCCGAAACGTTCTCATCAGCCCGCCAGCACGCTCTGATACGCAAACAGCGAAGGCGCCCCGCCAGTATGCACGAAGAGCACGCGACCATCCTTCGCAAAATGACCACGGCGCACGAGGCCGATCAGTCCCGCCGCCGCCTTGCCGGTGTAGACCGGATCGAGCAGCACCCCCTCCAGCCTCGCAAACATGTGCACCGCCTCCACCATTTCGTCCGTCGGCAGCGAATAGCCAGGCCCCACCCATTCATCGAGCGCGACAACGCTCTCGCGCGACGGCGCGGGCAGGCCGGCGAACGCCGCCGCCTCCACCGCCAGCTTGTACACATTGCCTTCCTGCTCGGCGCGCGGCCGCCGCACATTCACGCCCGTCAATGGCACGCCCGCATTTGCTGCGCTGAAGCCGACCAGCAATCCCGCATGCGTCCCCGCGCTTCCCGACGCCACGACGAAGTCCGTGAATGACAACCCGGCATCCAGCGACTGCGTCATGATTTCCCGCGCGCACACCACGTAGCCCATCGCCCCAAGCGCGTTCGAGCCGCCGCCCGGGATGATGTACCCCTTCCGCCCGAGCGCCTTCAGCTTGTCAGCTTCCGTTCGCATTGCGGCATTCAGATCGCTACCGCCTTCGACAACGGTCTGCGTCTCGGCGCCGAGCAGGTCGAACAGGAAGTTGTTCCCGCTCGCTTCTTTGCGATAACTGCCCGGCACACGCTGCTCGAGCACAAGCCGGCATTTCAGCCCTTCATGTGTGGCGGCGGCGAGCGTCAGCCTGCAATGGTTGGATTGCACGGCGCCCACCGTGATCAGGGTATCCGCGCCCTGGGCGAGCGCGTCCGCCACCAGGAATTCCAGCTTGCGCGTCTTGTTGCCGCCCCCCGCCAGCCCCGTCAGGTCGTCCCGCTTGATCCATATCTCCGGCCCGCCGAGATGCTTCGACAACCGCTCCAGTTTCTGGATCGGAGTGGGGTTCGGCGTGTAGCGCCGGCGGGGCAGGGCTTCTATTTTCATGGGTCTTTTCTAGGACGCGTCACTGTAAGTTGGAAGTGCAGTGCGCCCTAGAAACGCGCCACATCATAAAACAGGGAGAAATCGATCGGCAGGGCGTCACGCACATACTGCCGCACGAACTGGTTCTCGTCCGCGATCGCACTGCGCGTCACATACACAACGTCGAAGCGCCGAAGCGGGCCAATGTCATACAGCGCCTGACGCGCCAGGCCGCCCCGTGCATCGACCATGCGCGTCATCATCTGCCCGCCCGGCTGACGACGCATGACGATCACTTTCGTCGGCTCGCTCTCCAGCGTCCAGCCGCCCGCCATTACGATGGCCTGCAGCACGTCGATCTCGCCGGGCAGCTCAAAGACGCCCGGCTCCTTCACCTCGCCGCCGACGAATACCTTCTGCGATCCGAACTCGGTCGGCGTGATAACCATCGCCGGATCGCGCAATTCGTTGGCGTAGATTTCCTCCAGCGCCGC
>CAIKXW010000344.1 GCA_903831485.1 uncultured Alphaproteobacteria bacterium
GGCATCTTCTTCATCGGCTACTTCGTGTTCGAAGTGCCGAGCAATCTCATTCTCCGCAAGGTCGGCGCGCGCATCTGGATGGCGCGCATCATGATCACATGGGGCATCATCTCGAGCCTCTTCATGTTCACCGGCATGGTGCAGTGGGGACCCGTATCCGCCGCCTTCGGCTGCACCGACGAGCAATTCACTTTCTATGTACTGCGCTTTCTTCTCGGCGCAGCGGAGGCCGGCTTCTTCCCCGGTGTGATTCTCTACCTGACCTTCTGGTTCCCGGCCGAGAGGCGGGCCCAGATGGTGGCGTGGTTCATGACCGGCATCGCCGTCTCCAACATCATCGGCGCGCCTGCCTCCGGCGCGATCCTGCAATACATGGATGGCGCAGGCGACATGCGCGGCTGGCAATGGCTGTTCCTTTTGGAGGGCATCCCGTCAGTGATCATGGGCGTCGTGCTGCTGCTCATGCTCGTCGACGGACCCGCAAAGGCCAAATGGCTCACCGATGGCGAGCGCGACCTCGTTTTGCGACGCCTGGCTGAGGAGGCGGCCCTCAAGGGCGGCGCCGGCGAGCGTCACGGCATCGCGCAGGTCTTCGCCGACTGGCGCATCTGGGCCTTTGGCGTCGTCTACTTTACCGGCGCACTGTGTCTCTACACGACCAATTTCTGGATGCCGACGCTGATCTCGGAGTTCGGCATCCCCTCGTCCAACTTCCTGCAGATCGGCCTGCTCAGCATGATTCCGTGGGGCGTGACCGCCGTTGTGCAGGTGCTGTGGGCCTGGAATTCCGACCGCACGGGAGAGCGGCGCTGGCACACGGCTGGCGGCTTCGCCATGTGCGTCGTCGGCATGACCATGCTGGCGGTGATCGACGGTTCACCCGTCCTGCAGCTTGCCGCGCTGACGATCGTGACCAGCGGCGCCCTGTGCTGGGTCGTTGCCTTCTGGTCGATCCCGACGTCCTTCCTCTCGGGCGCTGCTGCAGCAGCGGGGATCGCCTGGATCAATGCCATCGGCAATCTCGGCGGACATTTCGGCCCCGACCTGATCGGACGAATCCGAGACGCCAATGGTGGCAATGCGGACGCGGCTTTCCTTACGCTCGCTGGTGCGGCAGCGATTGGCGGCGTCCTGATCCTGCTGGCGACGGCCAGACGGCCGGCGGTCGCAGCCGCCTAGTTCGTGAACGCCTTCTTGAACATGCCGTCCGGCAGGCTCGGGCCGCGGCTCGGATGGATCAGGAAGTAATCCTTCCAGCGGCGTTTCGGATCGATCTGCGTCGACTCGAACATGTGCGAATTGTCGTCGTTGAGCTGCCACATGCGGTAGCCCAGGCTGATGAAGTAGTCGCGCACGTCTTCGCCGGACGAGCCGAAATTTCGCTGCAACGAGAATGGATGGATCTCGATCAGAAGGCTCGGCAGGTCGCGCTCGATCGTCTTCCTGCCGCCCTCGAGGAAGCGGATCTCGGCTCCTTCAACGTCGCAGCGGATGAAGTCCACGCGCGGCAGTTTCTCGGCCGCCATCAGTCCGTCGAGCGAAACGACCGCCGTGGGCTGGTCGACGAACTCTGTCCTGTTGCCGGTGGCGAGCATCTCATCAGACGCCGTCCCGCCGCGATCCGTCACCACGCCATAGGCGCGGCCAAGGTGGCCCGACATCTTCTTCGGCACGGAGAGGATCATCGAGCCTTCCGCCGATCCGATCGCCGCATTGTGCGGGATCACGTTCTTCAGCTTATGCCAGCGCAGCAGGCGGGTCATGATCGCGTAGGAATAGTTCGACGGTTCGTAGACATGGACCACGCCGTTGGGCCCGATGTGCTGCGACAGCAGGTAGGAGTGGCGCCCATCGGAGCCGCCGAAGTGCAGGCAGATATCGCCCGGCTTCACGACTTCCTTCATGTAGGGCGCCTCAGGCTCCCATTTACGGTCCTGCTTGTTGCGCTGGTAGATTCGCATGGTGGTCGCGAGGTTGCGCAGGCCTTCGAAGGACATGGACAAGGCGGATTCTCCGGGAACGTCTGGGCCGGTACAAAGCGTAACTCGTGCAAAAAGGGAAGGTCTTCCCTGCAATCCTGACCGCGTCACGTCGTTCCGGTTTCGCCGAAGGTGGATTACAAGCCCGCCATGAACAATCCAGAACCCGCCCGCGTCCGCTGGGGCGCCGCCCCTTCCCTCGACGATATCGCCGCGATGGCTCGCGCAGCCCTCGACACGCTGGAAGAACCATTTCGCACACCCGCCCGCGCCGTCGCCATCAAGGTCGAGGATTTTGCCGATGACGAGACGCTGGAGTCCATGAAGATCGAGAACCCCTATGACCTCACCGGCCTCTATTCCGGGGTCGCGCTGACGCTGGAGCAGGTCTCAGCCCCCTCGCAGATCCCGCCCATGGTCTGGCTCTACCGCATGCCAATCCTCGACGAATGGGCCGCCACCGAGGGTCTCGCCCTCGAAGACCTCGTCGCCCACGTCGTGATCCACGAACTCGGCCACCATTTCGGCTGGTCGGACGAGGAGATGGACGTGATGAACGCGGACGAAGACTAGGCCATCCCGGCCCGCTCGAGCTGCTCGACCAGGTCGGGCGGCACCGGCGAGACATAGGGCGCAACGCCAAGGCGCTGGCGCACCGTGTCGGTCGGCTCCTTCCAGATATCCTGCCAGTCGACCCCGAGTAGCTGCGGCGTCGCGCGACCATGGCGCCAGGCGCCGAGCGTGATTTCCATCAGGAGCGCAAGGCCCTCGGGCCGGTTGATCGCGGCCTTGGCGATGATGAAGGCTAGGAACTGCGCCGAATAGTTGTGCCCGAACTGCGAGAGCTGGAAAGCCGAGATGCCGACCTCGTGCAACGCCGTCGTGTGATAGCCGCCGACAATGTGCCAGAGGTCATGGCACTGCAGGATGCGCACATTGAGATAGTCGAGCGGCGGCGGCAGGTTCGCGAGCCCCAGCGCATCGCGGTCGAGCACTTCAAGATCGAAATTGTTGTCGATCATCTGGCGGTGGAATTCATTGCCCAGCGATCCATCCGGACACTGTGCGAGTTCGTCCATCGTGAAACGCTGCGGCCATCCCTGCGCCACAGCGGCAGGCACGCCCGGATAGGCAAGACTCGCCTCGCCCGCGCGCCGCGCAAATCCCTGGTCAACGAACTTGCCAAGCCCTGCAGTGCGCAGCGTAAACGTGCCCGCGTCAGTCTTCACGGTGTCGTCGATGAAGGCCCAGAACTCAGGCCACAGCTCCGGCGCAACGGCGCCGCTTCCGCCCGTCAGGTCGACGGCGCGAGCCTCATCGCCGAACCATCCGGCGGCCGCCGCATCATAGACATCGATGATCGTCCGCGGCTCCACCCACCCTGCCCGTGTCAGCAATGCTGCGAGATCCGCTGCAGCTCCCATGTCGCCGCGCTTCGCGGCGCTTGCGAGTGCTGCAGGATCGCCCGCGCCGGAGCCTGTGATGGACTCGAAGCGCTCGGTGATGGCGATGGCAGGCATGTGACCCTCCTTGTGAGGCCCCTCCACACAGGATGGGGACGCTACGGCCCGTCATGCACCCGTTCAAGTTCACGCTGCGGCAGCTGTGCAAGCGCCATTGCGCGCGCAATCTTCGAAAGATGCTGAGCCAACCCGCCGCCCTCGTCTTCTGTGTCACGATCGGTCTTCTTGGCGTCTTCCAGCTGGCGCTTGCCGCCGGCGCGCCCTGGGGCCGTCTCGCATGGGGCGGGGGCCATGAGCGCCTTCCGGCTGCATACCGGGTCGGCAGCCTCGTCTCCATCCTGATCTATGCAGTCTTCGCCACGATCGTGCTGGAGCGTGCGGGCCTGATTGCGGTCCTGCCGTCTCCGGAGATCGCGCGCGTCGGCGCGTGGATGATCGCCGGTTACATGGCTCTCGGGATCGTCATGAACGCGATCTCGCGCAGTCTGCCTGAGCGGTTCGTGATGACGCCGGTGGCCATACTGCTCTGTAGTTCAGCCGCCCTTGTCGCGCTTGGAGCCTAGCGAGCCGCGCGGGTATCAGCGCGCCGCCGTCTGCTGCGCGCCATAGTAACCATCGGCGAACAGCGAATCGTTGCCCGAGCCGAGCATCACGGCGCAAGCCGTGAAAGCCAGGCCCATTAAGAGCACAGCCAGCAGGCGGGTCAGGGTTTTGCCATTTGCGCCGTTGCTCATGACCCACTCCCTGCATCATCCGTGCCGGTGTTCAGC
This sequence comes from uncultured Alphaproteobacteria bacterium, assembly GCA_903831485.1. The sequence continues at coordinate 4,213 of CAIKXW010000344.1, forward strand.
AGGGGCGCCTTGCCCCTGACGACCGTCCCTGAACCAATGACAATCCCTCCGGTCGCGCCATGCGAGGGCGATCATGGGGCCCTTTGGGGACCAATTACGGCCGATCCGACACAATGTCGGCCGCATCGTCTCGACTGCTCAACGATACGAAGCCGGATTCGCCTTGTCGCAATGGCATGGTAAGCAGCAGTCGACATTTAAGGCGTGGAGTGGGGCGATGAGGATTTCGCGGTACCTGATGGGCGCGGCCCTGGCGGCGGCACTGGCTGTCACGGCGGGGTGTGACCGACTGGAAGAAGCAGGCAGGCTCGCCGGCGAGGCGATTTCGCAGATCACGGGCGGCGCCCCTGCCGAACAGCCCGTGCTCGTCCTGACCGACGACCAGATCCTTGCGGCAGCCTCCGTCGATGACCGCGCCCTTTTCGGCCCGATGCAGGCGCCAATCGCGCTTACGGCGATCGATGTCGACGAACTCCTCCAGACCCAGCGCTTCTATGCAGTCGGCTCCGTCATCGCCAAGCCACGCGCCGAGATCGCAGAGCCGGTGGTGGACGCAGGGTTCAGCATGTCGACCGCGCCGACCGACGACGTCAGCGTCATGAACACGGACGATGCACCCCTGCCGGAATCGGCCGCGGCCGCCCCGGGCGCGCCCGTACAGGAAGCGCCACCGCCCAGCGCGGTTGCATCCTCGCCCGAAGCAAGCCGCATAACGCAGGATGGCGCTCCCGCCATCCTGAAGCCCGGGATCGCCCGGCCGCGCGCCGAGATCAAGCTGCCATCCACGAGCGAGCTTCGCCGCCAGGCTCAGGTCGCTGCGCCCGAGGCGCTGAAGGAAGCCGTGCGCGACATGGGCGTGCAACTCGACGCCGACGCGCTGCGCCGCGCGCGCCAGTCGGCGCAGGAGGCGATGAAGGCCAACAGCCAGACTGCGCAAGCGATCGGCGATGCCGTCTCACGCAAGGTCACCGACGCAACCGCCCCCCTGCCCAAGCCCCTGCAGGTCCGCGCGCGGCTTGCCGTCGATCAGGCCGTCGTGGCGCGCGACAAGGCGGGACAGACGCTGGAGCGTCTCGGCCTCTCGGGCATCGTCACGCCTGGCGAAGGCGGACAGATGCGCATCACCATCGGCGTCAACCCGACCCAGCTCCGCGCAGGCGCTGTCGATCTCGACAAGATCGAATCCATGCGCGCGCTCTTCGCCCCGCAGAAACGCGATGACAGCCAGGAATGCGCCGGCGCGCCCGACATCGAGAAGATGAAGCTCGATCCTGTGCTGGCGACGGAATGCGTCGTCAAAGTGCTGATGCAGACCGGCGAGTACGAGTACGTGGAGAAGGACTACATTTTCACCAACCAGATGCTGCGCAAACCGGCGCAGAAGCCGGCGACTGTGACGACGGGCTCGCGTCCAAACGATCCGCTGTACGGGCTGCAATGGCATTTCCGCGAGAATGGCCCCGCTGCAGGCCAGTCGGCCGGCGGCGCTGGCTTTGGCGGCTTCTGGGACAAGGCCAAGCTCACCGGCTCGCGCGACGTGGTGGTCGCCGTCGTCGACACTGGCATCCAGATGAATCATCCGGACATCAAGGGCTCGCCCAACCTCGCGCCGGGCTATGACATGGTCTCCGACCCGATCATGGGCAATGACGGCGACGGGCGCGATGCCGATCCCAACGATCCGGGTGACAAATGCAATCCGGACGACGCCACGCTCTCGGACTCGTTCCACGGCACGCACGTAGCAGGCACGATCGGCGTCGCAGCGACAAACAATGCGGCCGGGGTCGCGGGCGGCGCATGGAACGTCACCATCGTCCCTGTGCGCGCACTCGGCCGTTGCGGCGGAAAGCTGTCGGACATCAACGACGCGATCCGCTGGGCCGCAGGCGCCGTTCCGGCGCGCGACGGCGTCAAGGAAGTGTGGAACTCAAAGCCCGCCGACATCATCAACCTGTCGATCGGCCTCTTCGGCCCCTGCCCCGCCTCCATGCAGGCGGCGATCAACGATGCGGTTGCGGCCGGCGCGATCGTCGTCTCGGCGGCGGGCAACGCCCGCGTCGACACGCAGTACTTCGCTCCGGGCGGATGCCAGAACGTCATCTCGGTTGCGGCCAACGACGCGCGTGGACAGCTGACGCCCTACTCGAACTTCGGGGCCAATGTCTCGATCATGGCGCCCGGCGGCGACATGGCGCGTGATGACGACAGGGACGGCCGCCCGGACGGGATCCTGTCGACCAAGTTCATGAAGAACTGCACCGACCCGGCCAATCCCGGCGCGACTGTCGCCCAGTGCTACTATGCATTCGAGAACGGCACCTCGATGGCGGCGCCGCATGTTTCGGCGGCGCTGGTCCTGTTGAAGGCGAAGTTCCCGGCCGCGGTGCCGTCGGAACTGAAAACCCGCCTGCTGCAGGCGACGATCCCCCGCAGCAACATGCAGTGTTCAGGCGCCTGCACGGCCTACCCGGGATCGACGCCCATCCCGGGTTCGGCAGACATGTGTTATCGGCCATGTGGCGGACGAATGCTGAACCTGGCGAACGCTCAGCTTCAGTAAGCGTTCTATGGACGGGGGGACGTGTCTTTCGGCGCACAGGCCACGTAAGGGCTTGATGTCGCTGGGATATGTTCCAGGAAGAGAGGGACAGTGGCCGTGACAGACGCACCGCGCATCGACGGTGGCGAGAACCGCCTGAAGGCCGCAGGCCCGACTGCGGCAGCGATTGGCATCATCACCACAATCGTCGGCGTGTCGCTTCTCGCGAATTCGCCCGAAAGCCCCGCGCGCCCCGCGGCAACGCCTGCGGCCGCAGCGCCAGCCCCCGCGCCGCAAGGTCCGCTCCCGCCCGTGATCGGACTACCCCAGACGCAGAACCAGCCCGGCGTAACGGGCTCGGTGCAGACCGGCGTCGAGATCGTCGTCAAGTTCAAGGACGATGGCCGCGTGAAGGACATCATCGACGCCTTCTGGCGCGACCAGAATTCGGCCAAGGCAAAGTTCAACGCGTGGAAAGCCTCGCGGCCCGAGTTTGCCGCGCTCAGTCTCGACCGCGTGACATATTCCAACGAGCTGGTGCTTGTGCACGATGGTTCGATCCAGCCCGCGCAGCGCGCCGCAGCCATGCGCGCGATCGCAGCGAAGCTGGGCGCAGTTGCAGACATTTCCTATGCAGAGCCGAACCTGACGGCTCAACCCGGAGGACGATGATGAAATCCATGCTTCTTGGCGGCCTTGGCCTGCTCGCCATCGCCGCCGCCGCATGCACGGAGCAGCAGCCCGCAGCGCCTGCCGCCACCGCGCCTGCCGCGACCGCTGAGGAGCAGGTCGCGCAGCCTGCTTCCGCCGGTCCTCCGCCCGTCGCCGGACAGATCGACTGGGCTGCAGCGCGGGCCGACGCTGCCGCACGACCATCAGACGTGGTGATCCCGCAGGCCGTCGGCAGCGATCCGCTGACCGTGCCGATGCTGCTGCCGGTGATCGTCCAGACAGCCAGCGACCGACCGACGCCGCCGCGCGTGACCAAGGACGGCTATTTCGCAACTTATCACCTGCCGCGCTACGACGTGATCGTGAACGGCTCGAGCAAGGCCTACCAGGCCGGCTCGCCGTCCGCAGGCGAGAAGACCGAGATGAAGTTCACCACGGTCGAAGCCGGCGCACAGCTGGCCTTCTCGCGCTACGGCGCAGACTACGTGATCGAATTCGAGTGCCGCGAAGTCGACAGTCCCGAGGGCTGCATCACGGAAGTGCAGGCCAAGGAATTCGCGGAAAGCCTGTTCGTGGCGCAGTCGCGCTAGGAACTTCGTCGAGCGGCCAGAGGCCGGGGCGAATGGGACGGTGAGTGGGAGTGGTGGGATGAAACGGTCTTGGGTGAAGTTCGGCCTGGCCGCGCTGGCCAGCGTTGCAATGCTCGGCGCGTGCGATGCCAACAACGTGCTGCTGTGGCCGTGGGTGGAGATCGCGGCCAGGGAACAGGAAGTCCCGGAAGACCCAACCCTTCCGCCCCCGCCTCCGCCGCTCGATGCCGTTGATCCCGTCAACCCCACCGATCCGGGCGCAGGCGGCGTGCCGAACCCCAACGCCAACACCGGCGCGCCGGTAGATGGTACGCCCTTCCCCGAGACCATCCCGGAAAACCCGGCCATCGACACCGGCGACGGCAAGCCGCTTGAGAGCGTCGAGGGCGCCCCCCTTCCGCCGCTGCCCGTGCCAACCGAGCCGGATTCGAATGGCGGCATCCTGATCCCGCCTCCCTACGAGGAGCCAGGCGCACCGGCGCCAACCGAACCAACGACGCCGACCACTCCGGAAACACCGGCCCCAACGCCAGCGCCAGACCCGACGCCGGCGCCGGCGCCTGTGGCTGCATCCTTCTATTTCTTCCGCCCGGGCAATCTCGCACCGTCAAGCGGCACCGGCTCCACCGAGGCCTCGGTGCTCGTCCCCGACATGCTGTTTCCGATCAAGGACGCGCCTGCCGTCGCGCAGACGCAGGTCTACCGTTATGGCGGCGGCATCAAGGGCGGCGACCAGTGCGACACGCGCAACTTCACGGCGCCCTGGCGCGACAATTACTGCGAGAGCCGCTCGACGACCAACACCACGCCCTGGTGCGTCAAGACCGGCGTCCATCTCGGGCAGGACATCCGTGTCGGCACGCCGGAAGGCTGCAAGGCAGAGCGTTCGACCAAGGCCGCCGATCGCGCCCGCTATGAAGTTGTCGCCGTCGAGGATGGCGTCATCTCCAACGTGGGCAGCTACACCGTCACGCTGCGCGCGGATTCCGGCGGGCGGATCTATCGCTATCTCCATCTCAACATGAAGAAGCTGAAGGTCGCGACCAACCAGACCGTCAAGAAGGGCGACGTGATCGGCTACGTCTCGAACGATTTCGGCGGCACGCCGACGACGCTGCACCTCCATTTCGAGATCAAGCTGAACACGGCCACGAATGGCTGGCAGTACGCCCCGCCCTACGCCTCCCTCCTCGAAGCCTACAAGCGGCGCGAGAACAATCCGGGCGCTCAGGTCGCGGACGACTTCCTGGTGGCGTCGACGCCGCGCTAGGCAAATAGGCTTGCCCCGCTCGCCCTAACCTGCTTCAGAACCCGCAGTCTTTTGGCGGAGCAGGATGATGGCGCAACTCGCGCTGGTGCGGCACGGACAGAGCCAGTGGAATCTGGAAGACAGGTTCACCGGCTGGTGGGATGTCGACCTGACGGCTGTCGGTGAAGAAGAAGCGCGCCTGTCCGGCAAGCTCCTGAAGGAAACCGGCGTCGACTTCACGCGCGCCTACACCTCCGTACAGCGCCGCGCCATCCGCACGCTCTACCTCGCCCTGGACACGATGGACCGCCTGTGGTTGCCGGTCACGAAGGACTGGCATCTCAACGAGCGGCACTATGGCGGCCTCACAGGTCTCAACAAGAAGGAGACGGCGGCCAAGCACGGCGATGACCAGGTGAAGATCTGGCGCCGCTCCTACGACATTCCCCCGCCTGACATGGTCGCCGGCGGCGAATTCGACCTCTCGAAGGACCGCCGCTATCAGGGTCTCAACATCCCCAACACGGAAAGCCTCAAAACGACGCTCGACCGGGTCTTGCCCTACTGGGAGGCAGAGATCGCGCCGAAGCTGAAAGCTGGCCAGAACATCGTGGTCGCAGCCCACGGCAACAGCCTGCGCGCCATCGTGAAGCATCTCTTCCAGGTGCCCGACAGCGAGATCACAGAGGTGGAAATTCCCACCGGCAATCCGCTGCTTATCGATCTCGACGACGTGCTCCACGTGAAGGCCGCGCGCTATCTCGACGCCGCGCGCGCCAAGCCTCTGCCGAAGGTCTGAACAATGAGCGCCGGTCCTTCTGCGGAAGACCTGCGCTTCATGTCACGCGCGCTCGAACTGGCGCGGGCGCAACTCGGCCGCACCTCGCCCAATCCCAGCGTTGGCTGCGTGATCGTGGCGAATGGCGCCATCGTCGGTGAAGGCGCCACGGGCAATGGCGGACGTCCGCACGCCGAGGAGATAGCACTCGCTCAGGCCGGCGAAAGCGCCGAAGGCGCAACAGCCTACGTGACGCTTGAGCCCTGCCGCCAGCGATCAGACGGCTCCTTCTCCTGCTCGCAGCTCCTGCTCGGCGCAGGCGCGACGCGCGTGTTGATCGCCTGCGCCGACCCGCATCCACTCGGCGCGCACGGCGCCGATCGTCTCAGCGCATCGGGGGTCGCCGTCGAGACTGGCCTGATGCGCGCCGAAGCCGAAGCGCTCAACGCAGGCTTCTTCAAGCACGTGGCCACCGGCCGCCCCTGGCTCGCCATCGATGGCGATGCATCGACCTACGACGGCGAGTTCGATGTGCAGCGCGGTGAAACCTACGAGGCGGCGCTCGATCGCCTCGGCGCCAAGGGCTGGACTCGCGCGTGCGTTCGTCCCGGCACAGCGCTGGCCGCGCAACTCGAGGCGCGCGGGCTGGTGGATGAGGCTCACAGCTAGCGCTTGCGAGCGCGGCCTCGCCGGCGCCACACGCGCCAAACACCATCGACGACAATGAAAAACGGGCCGGCCATCAAGGCCGACCCGTTTCGAAGTTTTTGCGATGTTGCCGTCTGCGAAGACGGCTTCGCGCCCGCTTAGAGGGGCTGGAGCTGCGTCGCGGCCATCTTGCCGGAGCGCTTGTCCTTCTCGAGCTCGAAGCTCACGCGCTGGCCCTCATTGAGGCCCGCGAGGCCTGCGCGCTGGACTGCAGAGATGTGCACGAAGATGTCCGCGCCGCCCTGCTCCGGCTGGATGAAGCCGTAGCCCTTTTGCTCGTTGAACCATTTGACAGTACCGGTAGCCATGTAGATCTAGTCTTTCGATAGGCATCCACGGGGCCGGGGGGACCCGCGGAAGGATTAGAGAACGCTTGCAGCCGCGTCCCCGGGGGCCGTCAAACCAGACTGTTCGGAAGGCCAGATCCGGAGCTCGATCCGACGGGATACCGTCATTCAGAGCAAGGAGAGCAACCCGAACCTGTTCAGAATTCGACCGAGAACGTATTGCACAATGGCGACGGCTTGAAAAGACAGAGCCCAGGCCCTGACATAGAGTTTAGACCGACCACGCGGACGCCTTTGGCCGTGCAACAATTTCGCTAACGAGCATCGATGCAGCAGCCACTCTTCCTCGCCGACCGCGCGATCATTTCGGTTAGCGGCGCCGACGCCGAGCTCTTCCTCAATGGCATCCTGACGGCGTCAACGCTGGGGCTTGAGGACAATGCGTTCCGCTATGGCGCACTGCTGACGCCGCAGGGCAAGGTGATTGCGGATGCACTGATCACCCGCCGCGACGGCGCCATCCTGCTCGACTGCGCCGCAAGCGCCGCGCCCGCGCTTGTGAAACGTCTCACGCTGATGAAACTGCGCGCGGCCGTCGTGATCGCGCCGCGCGACGACCTCGGCGTCACAGTGCTCGACGGCGCAGCAGATCCGCGCTCGGCTCTCGCGCCGCGCCGCCGCATCGACGCGCGCCGCGCCGGAGATGATCCCGCGCCGTACCATGCCGCACGCATCGCCGCCGGCCTGCCCGAGCAAGGGTCGGATTTCGCCGGCGAAGATGTGTTCCCCGCCGACATCAACATGGACCTGCTGGACGGTGTCGACTTCAAGAAAGGCTGCTTCGTTGGCCAGGAAGTCGCCTCACGCATGAAGCGTCGGGGCACGGCGCGCCGCCGCACGCTGAGGGCCGCCGTCGCCGCAAACGCCACGCCCGGAACGCCCGTGCTCGCTGGCGATTTCGAGGTCGGACTGCTGACGTCGATTTCCGGCGGCGCCGCGCTCGCCCGCGTGCGCATAGACCGGCTGGCCGAAGCCGAGGCAAAGGGCGAGATCCTGACAGCTGCCGGCGCGTCCGTCGTGTTCAATCACCCGGACTGGCTGGCCGGCGAACTTGCCGCCCTCGCCGAAGCCCGTGAAGCGAAAGCCTGATGACGAAGCTGGACGACATCCCCTGCGGCTGGGCCCCCGCCAGCGATGAACTCTACCGCCACTACCACGACACTGAATGGGGCGTCCCCGAACGCGACAGCCGCGCCCTCTGGGAAAAATTCCAGCTCGACGGCCATCAGGCAGGGCTTTCGTGGATCACCATCCTGCGCAAGCGGGAGACGATGCGCGAGGAATTTGACGGCTTCGAGCCCGAGACGATCGTGCGCTGGAACCAGAAACGCATCGACCGCGCGATGAAGAATCCCGGCATCATCCGCAGCCCGATCAAGATCGCCGCCACCATCCGCAACGCCCAGCTCTTTTGCGACATGGCGGAACGGGGCGAGGATTTCTCCGACTATGTCTGGGGCTTCGTCGACAACAAGCCGATCGTGAACAGCCTCCATCACTGGCGCAACGTCCAGCCAAAGACGCCGCTGTCGGAACAGATCGCCAGGGACATGAAGAAGCGCGGCTTCAAGTTCTGCGGTCCGGTCATCGTCTACGCGGTGATGCAGGCCATGGGCATGGTCAACGATCACGAAGTGCGTTGCCCGCGGCACAAGCAAATCCAGAAGCTGGAACGCGCGAGCAAAAAGTGAGATGGTCCAGCCCTGACAAGGGAGGGTCTCGATGCGCCTGGTTCTGGTTGCGCCGCTCGCGCTTTCACTCTCCGGCTGCGTGCTCGACCCGAACATGCAGCCCTACGATCCGCGGTTCCCATCGCAGACCAGCGAGCTGGAGACAATCGACCCCTATCACCGGGACAAGATTCCCGACACGCCCTATGAAATCCGCAAGGCCGAGATCGAGCGCGACGAACGTCTCGCGGGCCGCGGCGGGCCGACCTACCCGCCCCTGTTCAGGGAACAGGCAGAGGACGACGGGCAATGAGGATCCTGCTCGCCGCGCTTGTACCGGTGCTTGTCGCCAGCTGTGTCAGCATGCAGTCCGCCTATGACAGCGCCGCGCGCCGCGACTGTCAGTCCGTCGTCAACGCCGAAGACAGGCAGGCCTGCCTGTCCGGTGTCGAGCGCAACGCGGCGGAGAAGCGCGCCGCCAGGCGATCGTGATACCGCGCACAATCATCCTGTGCGGCGACGCACGAAGTGCTACACTGAGCCATCGTTGCGGGACGGGAACATGACGGACTTTGCCAGCATCATGCGACGCGTGATCACAGCTGACGACGCCTCGGGCGACAGCGTGGTGATCATCGATGGTCCGCCCTCTGCAACGAATGGCGATCCCGCCCTCGGCGGCCTGTTCGACATCTGGCACGATGACGCCTTCGGCCCGCTGAACGCGCGTAATACTCATGATCTCGGCCCGGATCGCTGCGTGCTGTCGCCAGCCACCGGCAAGGTGAAAGTCCGCTGGTTCGTCATCCAGCCGCCGCCGGCCGACGTGCCGCGCGAGCAGCTCAACGCCGCCGCACGCGCGCGCTTTGCGTCGTTCGACGCCGAGGACCACCTCACCGACCAGTCGAAATCACCCGCCATGCACAAGACGGAATCGCTCGACGTGATCTGCCTCCTGCAAGGCGAGGTCGATCTGATCCTCGACACCGGCCGCACCCGCATCAAGCCCGGCCAGATCGTGATACAGCGCGGCACCAGCCATGGCTGGGAAGCCATCGGCGCCCCGGCCCTTCTGTTGGCGGTGCTGATAGACCGGCCGCTTGTGGCCCCACCGCACTAGTCCACGCGCTCAGCCAGCGAGTAGAGGAATAGACATGATGATCCGGTTCACGCTTCCCGCCCTGCTCCTGGCCTTGGCTGCGTCTGCCTGCTCGACGCCCGGCAATCCGGAGACCGAACTGACCCAGCAACAGGTCTGCCTCGCCCACAACGAGAACGATCCTGCCCAGCGCGATCGCTGCCTCGTCAACGCCGCCTCGCGCAGCGACACCTCGCCCGACGTGCGCCCGATGGACCTGCCCGTTCGCAACGGCCAGATGGGCGATTAGACCTACCGCCCCGTCGTCGCCCACGTGAGGTAGACGGCGAACCCCGCCGACACGACCATCGCCAGCGCCGCGATCCTGAAGAAGCCCGTCGCGAACGCCTGCGACTGGAAGCGCCGCGCCAGCGCATCTGCGCCCGAGGCATAGACCATCAGCCCGAACATCTCGCACACCGTCACCGTCGCCATGCTGATCAGCACTTGCGGGATCATGTCGTGGTCGGGGTTGAAGTATGTCGGCAGCAATCCGCCGAAATAGACCAGCGCATTAGGATTCGCGAGCTGCAGGCCGACGCCGTGCACGAACAGTTTTCGCTTCGGCGGCGGCTCTCGACGCAACAGGTCCACCGGCGCGCCGAACGCGGTCTTCCACGCCAGCCAGACGATGAAGGCGATGCCTGCAATCTTGAACGCGAGAAACGCCTCCGGAAACGTCTTGGCGACCAGGGCCACACCCGACGCCGCCAGCGCGATCCAGACGAGGTTCGCCGCGCAGATACCCACCGCGGGCGCCGTCGAGGCCAAGACGCCATACCGGATCGACGCCGTGGTCACGAGCATCACCGCCGGTCCAGGCGTCAGCCCGCCAGCCAGGAACAGCAACGTGAAATTGGCCCAGACCCAGAACTCCATCGCCGGCTCTATAGGGCTCGCGCGGAGTTGAGTCAGCGGGCGACCATGCCGCCGCCCCCAACAGTTGCTCCCCAGCCCGGCTGCGCTACACAGGCGCGCAGATGGAGGCCTTCAGGCATGACGATCCGAACTCTGGCGTATGGCGGGTTGATTCTGGCGACGACGGCCCTGCTCGCCGCCTGCGGCAGCCAGCAGCGCGACACCACCCCCGCAATCGCGACGATCGCCGCCGCCGAGCCAGCGCCCGCCCCGCAAGCCCCCAGCCTCCCGCCCGGCGTGCCGCCGCTGCCGGATGACCTCATGGCCGCCGGCTCGCAGCAGGCGCGCGACGAACTCTACTGCTCGTCCCTGATCTATGCCGAGAACCCGGACCTGTCCGACGCCCTCGCCCCCGTCGATGAGGCCCAGCTGCGCAAGCGGCAGGCGCTGGGCTTCATCATCGGCGAAGCAGGCATCAACCGCATGGTCACCGAGAAGGCGATCCACGCGACGCACGCTCGCGCGATCGCCAACGCCTACGCAACGCAGGTCGACAAGGACCTCAAGGCCAAGGCCCCGCGCATCTCGCTCGACGAATGCAACAAGCGAGCGGCCGCGATCCCCATGCCGGAATAACCCACCGCACGCACAGGAACGGCTCGCCCATGAAGCTCAAGCCCCGCCAGGTCATCGGCCTCGCAGCCATCGTGGTGTTCGGCGGCATCATGGTGATGACCCTGACCCGGCCAGGTGAGCGCGAGGTCATGGAACAACGCCTCGCCAGCGCACCCTTGATCAGCGCGCCGACCGAACTCCCCGCACTCCCGCCCGTAACCCTGCCCTCACTCACGGCGCCGACGCCAGCAACGGGCGACGCCAGCAACACGGCGATCTGGGAGCTGTCGGGCCTGGACTACTACAATCTCGGCTCGCAAGCGGCGAAGGACGATCTCTACTGCGCTGGCGTCCTGCGCGCGGAGTTCGACGCCATCAAGGCCGACGCTCATCCCGACAGGATGTCGATCCTGCTGCGCGACGGCCTCGCACTTGATGAAGCAGGCCTTGCGAAGCTCAAGGCCGAGAAGGCGATCGACAATGCCGGCGCTGGCGCATCGCTCGCCTGGACTGACAAGGCTGCAAAGGACCATGCCGCAGGCGCCCTGCGCATCCCCGTCGCGACCTGCACGCAGCGCGCAGCAGCGCTGTCGGATGTCGTGGAACAAGCGGGTAAATAGCCTACCGCCGCTGCTCCGGAAGGCGCGGATCACACACCACAAGCGCCGCGGTCACATCCGCGATCTTCCAGAACGCAACGTCCTCATCCGCAAACCGCGCGCAGCGTTCCACAACCGGACGTGTAATCTCTTGATCGCCTGCCGCCTCGCCAGCACGCCCGAGCGCGCTTTGGAAACCATCCGTGTAGATAACCTCCCGCAGCAGCGGCCGCCCCTCTGCCGCCAGCAAGTTCAGCGACAGCGTCTCGCCTCCCGCAAGCGCCGCCATCAACTGTGGCAGAGGTTCGTCGCGCAGGTTGCGCGAGACATGAAAGATCATCGAGTCCGGCGGATCGTACCCGCCATTCACTGGCGTCTTCGGCGCTTCCATCCCGGCCGCCTCGGCTGCGAACAGCACGCCGCCCGCGCCCATGATCTCCAACCGCGCATCTTCAACGGCCTCGGCCACCTGCGTGATATGCGGCGAGATGATCTGCAGGAAGTAGGGCTCCAGCACCCCCGACGGCGCGCGGTATTCAAGCGACAGCGTCGTGCGCTTCGCTTTGGCGCCGCCTAGATTGTCCGGCAGCTCGTCGATGGTCAGCGGCCGTCCGGCAGGTCCTCCATTGGCGCGCATGCCAAAGAGATTGATCTCCGCCTTCGCGCCATAATCCTGCGCGCCCTCCCCGGCCTTCTCCGGCGTCTGGAAGAACCACGTCACCGATCCCGCAACGCCCGACGCCTCGCCGGACCCATCGCCAAAATTGCTCATCGGATCGCAATGCGCCGAGCTCAGGCAGTGGCGCAGCAGCAGCGGCCACGCCGCGCCCTTGTCCGCCACGTCGGCCACTACGGCATCCGACGCCGCGCGCTTCTTCGCCTCCGGCCCGCATCCAGCCAGAAGAGTCACGGCAACAAGTACGGCGGTCGCGCTAAACCTGAACATGGCGAACATCATAGCCATAGATCCAGTCCTGCCGCGAGCGGACAAAATCAGGAAAGAGTTTGTCAGCCAGCTGCATCGGCCCGTACGTCGCCGCCTGCGTCAGCGCGTTGGAGCGATGGAAGACGCCCATATTGGCCCGCGCGCTCGCCAGCACTTTCGTCGTGCGCGGCTTGCGCAGCCGCTCATACTGCTTCAGCGACGCCTCGGACACACCATGTGCATGGAGGCATTTCGCCAGCACGATCGCGTCCTCGATCGCCATTGCCGCGCCCTGCGCCTGGAAGGGCGGCATCGGATGGCACGCATCGCCCAGCAGCACGACGCGATCCTCTGACCATTTCGGCAGCGGATCGCGATCGAACAACGCCCACACGAAGCAATTGCTGGCGGACGCAAGAATGTCCGGTATCGGCGGCGCCCATCCGCCGAAATCCTTCGCCAGCTCCGCCGGATCGCCCGGCTGGTCCCAGCTCTCGCCCGGCCACCGGTCCGTCTCCACTACGCCGACGAAATTGATCAGCTCGCCCCGCCTGATCCGGTACGTCACCGCATGCCGCCCCGGCCCCGCCCACACGATCGGCGCGTGTGGCAGGTCGGGCGCCACATCGCTTGGCACCGTCATGCGCCACGCCACCGCGCCGGTGTAACGCGGCTCCTGGTCGCCCAGCATCTGCCGCCGCACGGTGGAGCGCATGCCATCTGCCCCGACCAGCAGGTCGCACGGAATGATCGCGCCTGTATCCAGCCCGACCCGCAACCCGTCTGCATCGCGCACATAGGCGGACACCCGCGCGCCCAGTTTCACC
>CAIKXW010000345.1 GCA_903831485.1 uncultured Alphaproteobacteria bacterium
GCCGGTCAACATCCTTGATCGCAGGCAGCACGGCGTCGAGCCGGCGGCGACCCTCATTTGTAAGCCTGACGGATTTTGCGCGGCCATCGTCAGCGGATGCTGCGCGGGCGATCAGCCCCTTCTTTTCCATCCGGGCCATCATCTCGGCCAGCGTCGAACGGTCGACGCCCGTGGTGCGGACAAGGTCGGACTGGCTGGCGCCCTCCGCCTCGGCGATGGCGGCCAGGAGCACCGTCTGGCGCAAGGTGACGCCATCGTGCAGCTCGGACCGGGCGAAAAGCTCGGTCGCGAACTGTTCGGCGCGGCGGAGAAGGTGGGATGGAGACCGGCTCAGGCGGAACACCTCGCGTGGCGATGCCTTGCGGGGGGTGGCGCCAGTGGCGCTGGCGCGCCTTGCCTGCCGCTTCTGGACTTTACGCGTCGCCATGTCGTGCCTCGCTCCGGATGCGGAACATCAACTTTTCCTCGCCAGGCGTCACTGCCTAGAACATGAAACTAGGGCGAGCTGTTCGTCTATGCATATCCCTGCATTATGTTTCTGCTGTGAGCGAGGCTTCGGTGCCGATTTCTTTTTCGATGCAGACCCCTCCGGGCGATGAGCGCGTCCGCCGCGTATGCGATTCGTGCGGCTTCATCGACTATGTGAACCCACGCATCGTCGCCGGCGTGGTTGCGCACCGGGATGGACAGATATTGCTCTGTAAACGTGCAATCGAGCCCAGAATGGGTTTCTGGACGCTGCCCGCGGGTTTCATGGAACTCGGCGAGAGCGTGGAAGAGGGGGCCTGCCGCGAGGCCCGCGAGGAGGCCTGCGCAGAAGTCGAAGTGGAAGGCCTGCTGGGGGTCTATTCGATTCCGCGAATCGGGCAGGTGCAGATGTTCTTCCGTGCACGGCTGATCAATGAGCCGTCGGCTGGCCCCGAAAGCCTCGCGGTCGGGCTGTTCGGCTGGGATGCAATCCCGTGGAAGGAGCTCGCGTTTCCATCTGTCAAATGGGCGCTGGAGCATTATCGGGCGACCGAGGGCCACAGCAGCTTTGCGCCATTCGGCAATCCGTCCGGCAGCGATGCGCTGACGCGGTGAGGGATGCGATGACTGGCGCTGACGCCGAGTTGATCCTGGCGACGCTGGAAATCGTGGCCGAGCGGCGTGGCGATCCAACGCCGGATGTCTACGCAAGACTGTTCGCCGTCCATCCGGAGCTTGAGGCGCTGTTCCTGATGGATCGTGACGGCGGCGTGCGCGCCTCGATGATGCAGCGCGCGCTTGAGTGCATTGTCGACCATGCTGGGGACAGGCTTGTCGCGCCGCAGATCATCGCTGCGTCCCGGATGCATCACGATGGCTACGGCGTGCCGGCGGAGCGGTTCGACGCATTCCTTGTGGCCACAAGGGATACGTTTCGCAGCATCGTGGGCGAGGCGTGGACGCCTGCGATCGACCTCGCCTGGGGCAGGATGCTGGGTGAGTTTGCTGCGTTCCGCTGATCAGGCGGGATCGCTGGCCTTCTTGTCGCCTGCGCCGTCGTCTTCCTCGATATTGTGCTTCATCAGGAAGGGCAGGTTCGCCACCATGAAGACGATCGCCAGCGGGATCGACAGGAAGAGCTTTGAGTTGGCCCAGAATTGCTCCGAGAAGTTCCGCCAGATCACTTCGTTGAGGATTGCGAGCACGACATAGAAACCGGCCCAGCGCAGGGCGAAAATCTTCCAGGCATGATCAGGCATGCGGAAGGCGTGCTCGAAGGCGGTCTTCCAGATGTTCCTGCCGATCGCGAGGCTGCCGAGAATCGTGCCGGCGAACAGCAGGTTGATAATGGTCGGCTTGATGAAGGCGAATGTCTTGTCCTGCAGGAACAGCGTGAGGCCGCCGAACACCATCACGACGGTTCCTGTGATGATCAGCATGGGCGGCAGCTTGCGGCCTTTCATCAGCGTCCAGCCGATGGCGGCGGCGACCGCAGCCATGAACACGCCCGTCGCCCAGAAGATCGCATTGTCCTTGCCGAACAGGGCGGGCCCCTCGGGGCCGTTCTGCAGCACGTTGAAGACGATCACGAAGGCGAGCACCGGACCGATGTCGGTCCAGATATTCCCAGTCCCTTTCGGGATGGATTTCTTCGTTTCATTCGGGGGCGTGTCGGTCATCGGGGTCACTTAGCGGCCATGGCCCTTCGCGGTCAAACGCTGCGCGCACGGCGCGAGGCGAATTGTTGCAGGGCGGAACGAGCCCCTGCCGCATCGAAAATGAGGGCTGCAAGCACATAGACAACGGCTCCCATGCCGGCTTTCAGCAGCAGCTCGGGCAGGCCGCCCGGCGAGGGCAGGAGCCGAACCGTAATCGCCATTGCGGCGCATGCCCCTGCGACCTTGAGGAAATCGGCCCACGGCCAGGCGAGGGGAACAAGGCGGCGGCTGGCAAGAGCGAGCAGGACCAATGCGAGGGTATAGCAGGCGACCGTCGAATAGACCGCGCCCATCAGGCCGATGCGTGGCAGCAGGATGGCGTTCAGCGCGATGTTGGCGATGACGGGGATGACCATGAGGCCGGCCCGCAGGGCGGTGCGCTTCGAGAGCTGGAAGCCTTCCGAGACATAGTGGAGCACGAAGCCGTTGATCAGTCCCGACAGGGCGATCCACGGCATGATGGCGGCTGCCTGCGCGCGCATCGCCTCGCCGATCATCACCTCTGACAGCGGCTGCGCGACCAGCGCGAGACCGGCGGCGGCGGGGGCTGCGATCAGCACCAGCGTTCGCGCAGCATGGGCGGAGGCTTCGCGGACGCCATGCGCGCCCTCGCGCTCCCATGCAGCCATCATCATCGGTCCGCCTGCGGCGCCGGCCCAGATGCAGAGCAGCCCGACTGACTTGTCGGCGAGGCCATAGCCAGCTGCATAGATGCCAACCGCTTCCGGTCCGAGGAAGAGCGCGATGAGGAAACGATCGCCGGCATCGAGCGCGATGTTGAGGGCCAGCGCAATGGCCACGGGAACGCCATAGGCGAGATAGGGTCGCACGCGCGCCGGCTCGAAACGTCCGCCACGGGATTCGCGCCAGAGCCTCCTGCCCTCGATGAAGGCGAGAAGCGCTAGAACGCTGGCGAGACCTGCGAAGGGCGCCGCGGGCCCGAGCCCTGTCTGCCAGGCGAGGCATGCGCCCAGAGCAAATGCGCCGAGATCCTGGATCATGCGCAGTGTCGAATAGCGGCTGACGCGATCGAGCGCGCGGTTCATCTCCTGCGCCGCGTTGACCAGCGGCGCAAGCGCCATCGTCGTCATCGCAACAGCGAGCGCCAGGCGCAACGCTGGATCGCTCGCGATGAGAACCGCGCCGGTCATCAGCGCAATTCCGATGGCGGCGGAGCAGGCAAGCAGGGCGAGAACCGTGCGGATGTGGTTGGGCAGTTCTCCGCGCGGCAGGGCGGCCCCGGCGAAGCGATACGCAGAGGCTTCGGCCCAGGTGACGGAGAGGGTGTAGATGATGCCCATCGTCGTGAGCGCCAGCGCGTAGAAGCCGTAGTCTGCCGGCGAGAGCAGGCGCGTCAGGGCGTAGACCGCGCCGACGCTGGCGAGGCCGCCGGCAAGGCTTGCCGGAAAATAGCCAGATAGGCGTCGCCAGATCATGTTGGCCCGCATGGTCCTGTCTGGGGACCGTTTGTTCACCCCACTAAACCAGAATGCCGTTCATGAAGCGTTTCCGGACGGATAACACTGGGGCCGCATTGACCCGCAGAAGCGCCATCCTCGGCGCAGGGGCGCTGGCTGCTTGCAACAATTCCGCTGCTGTCGCGCAGCGAAGCGGGGCTCATCCCCTGTGGCCCCTGGCCGGGACGCCCGTGCTGCGTGGCGCCGTGATTGCGCAGCGGCGGCGGCGGATCGAGGTAGACGGGGCGACATTTGGCGGGGGCGGGCCGGTGCTGCCGGCCTATCGCCGCTCGGATTTCGACGGGCTCGCGAGGGCGGGCGCAAATCTGGTCGTGATGTCCTTCCCGGAATTCTGGACCGTGGGCGCGCCATGGAAACGCGATGCGCAGATGGCGGATGTGCTGGGGCGCCAACTCGACGATGCGAAGGCGGCGGGCCTCTATGTGGTGCTCGCGATCCGCTCGGGGCCGGGGCGATCGGACTTCGTGTTTCATCGCGATGCGCAGGATACGTGGTTTCCGGCGCGGCTGATCGATGATTCGGTGTGGCGCGAGGAGGGTGCGCAAGCGGCGTGGGCCGCGATGTGCGAGGACGCCGCGAACCTCGTGAGGTCGCGCAGCGAGGTTGCAGGTCTCAACATCATGGTGGAGCCGGAACCCAATGTCGGCGGGTTCAATCGCGAGGGCGGACGCCTGGGCGCGTGGACCCCCGAGGACTATACGGCGCAGTTGAGCGAGATTTCGGACTGGAAGCGGATTGCAGGCGACATTGCGCGGAAGGTGCGGGCTGCGGCGCGCGACCTGCCGATCCTGATCTCGCCGCCATCATTCGGACGAACTGAATTCCTGTCCGTCATGGGCGCGCCGCCTGTCAAAGGCGTGGTCTGGTGCGTGCACGATTACGAGCCACGCGCCTTCACACATCATCCCGAGGCCGCGGCCGGCCAGACCGTATTCAGCGAGGGCGGGGACCATACATTCGCGGCGCGGGTCGATCGCGTGCGGACAGGCGATGTTCCGGTGTTCCTCGGCGAGTTCGGCGCCTCGCGCTGGGCAAAAGGCGTGGACGACTATTACGCGGCGCGGATCGCTGCGTGCGAGGCGCGGGGGATCGGCTGGGCGGCATTCCGCTGGCCAACGCAGGATGCGGCCTACGAGCAGTCGGACAACATGTTCAACGTCATGATGGCCGGGCGCGACGATCGCCCCGCGCTGGACACGCTTCAGCCTGCCTGGGCGAAGAATGCGCAGCGGCCGGGTGGTATGCGGCTGCGAGGGCGCAGCTAGCTCACCTGAAGCAGGCAAAGACCGGCCGCGAGGATGATCGCCGCAAGGGTGCGACGCACGCCGAAGCCTTCACGCAGGAACCACCATCCCATGATAGCGGCGAAGACAACTGCAGTCTCGCGCATGGCGGACATGTAGGCGACGGGCGCGATTGAAAAGCCGTAGAGCGCCATCGAGAAAGACGTGAGCGAGCAGGCGCCCGCGCCGATGCCGGGCCAGAACGCTGCGCGAGCGCCCTCCATGAACTGTTCGCGACCTCGCGTGAGCAAGGCGATGAGGTTGATGCCGATCCAGTCCAGCAGGAAGAGCCAGACGATGAAGCTCCAGGGCGATGGACCGGAGCGCACGCCCTGCGCGTCGATGACATTGTAGATCGCAACGCACGCGCCGGTGGCCAGCGCCCAGAGCAGGGCCGAGTTGCGCACTTTGCGCGAGCCGCCGAAATTTCGCTCCGGCAGCGCGAAGATGACGGTCGCAAGGCTGGCGACAATGAGACCTGTCATGGCCAGCGGCGAGAGCTGCTCACCCAGCACGATGGCGGCGGCGAGCGCGGTGAGCAGGGGCGCAGACCCGCGCATCACAGGGAAGACCAAGGAAAGGTCGCCACGCGAAAGGGCGCGCACAAGCGCGGTCTGGTAAAGCCAGTGCGCAGGCAGGGAGAGGGCGAGAATCATCCAGGTCTGCTGGCCGGGCAGCGGCACGAAGAAGGCTGCGGGCAGGACAAGAACGGCGGATGACAACGCCATCACGGCGCGCGCGCCAAGAATGTCCTTTGCCGCTTTCACGAAGGTGTTGGCGCCGGCAAGTGTGATCGCGGAGCCCATGCCGAGCACGAAGGCGAAAAGGGTGGGGTCCACCTAGCCGTCGAGTCCCACCAGCGCGCGCGCAAAGGCGTCAGCGCTGAAGGGGTGGAGGTCTTCGGCCCTTTCGCCGACGCCGACGAAGTGGATCGGGATGTCGTGCTGTTCAGCGATGGCGACGAGGACGCCGCCCTTGGCCGTGCCGTCGAGCTTGGTCATCACAAGGCCGGTGACGCCGGCGGTGTTGCGGAAGGCTTCGACCTGGCCGAGCGCGTTCTGGCCAACTGTTGCATCCAGGACAAGAAGCACATCGTGCGGCGCTGTTGGATCGATCTTGCGAATTGCGCGAACGACCTTGGCGAGTTCGTCCATCAGCTGTGTCTTGTTCTGCAGCCGGCCGGCGGTATCGATGAAGACGAGATCGAGGTTTTCCCGTTGCGCCATCTCGACGGCCTCGTAGGCGAGCCCCGCCGCGTCTGCATTCTGCGGCTTCGACAGGAATCTTGCGCCGGCGCGGTCGGCCCAGACCCGCAGCTGTTCGACGGCTGCTGCGCGGAAGGTATCGCCCGCCGCGAGGAGTACGGTTGCGCCCTGTGCAGAGAGTTTCGCGGCGACCTTGCCGATGGTCGTGGTCTTGCCGGAGCCGTTGACGCCGACGAAGAGGACGATGCGCGGTCGCGGTCCGTCGCTGAAGTCGACGACCTTCTCGCGCGGCTTGAGGATCGCGGCGATCTCGCCTGCAAGCGCGGCCTTGATCTCCTCGCTCGAGACTTCGCGGTCGAAGCGGTCCTTCGAGAACGCCTTCGCGATCCGCGCAGCCACCTTGGCGCCCATGTCGGACGTGATCAGAATTTCTTCGAGTTCGTCGAGCGCCTCGCGGTCGATCCTGCGTTTCGACAGCCCGGCAAGGCCCTCGGCGAGACGCGAGGATGAGCGCTTGAGACCCTCGTTGAGCTGTCGGAAGACGGATGCATCGCGGGCGGCGGCTTCCGCGGCGCGTTCGGCGGCGATGCGTTCAGCCGCCTTGCGGATTCCAAGCGGATCCTCGCCAAGGTCCGGCTCTGCAGCGACGGGCGCATTGCCGAACAGCTGCTGGTCGAGGCTGACGACCGGCTTGTCGAGCGGCGAGGCGGGTTTTTCGCCCGCCTTGAGCGGCTCGACAGGCGTCTCGCCGGTTTTCGGATCCGGCTGTTTTTTCTTGCCCCACCAGAGGATCATGCCGGTACGCCCACAAGTTCGGTCGCGGTGCGCGAGACAAGATTGAAGCGTGCAGGGCGGCCAGGTTCCGGAGACGCGCCATCGATCCTGACGGGTGCGAAGTTGGAGAGCCGTGCGCGCCCGCCTGCTTCGACCAGCGCCATCGCCGTCTGGCCAACATGCTGGCCGAGGCGAAGCGCAAGCCTTTCGCCGCCTTTCTGGCGCAGCAAGGCGGCGCGGGCCTTCACCACATCGCGGGCGACTTGCGGCATCTTCGCGGCCGGTGTCTGCGGCCGAGGCGAGTAGGGAAAGACATGCAGGTAATCGATGCCGCACTCGTCCACGCTGGCGAGCGTGTTGGCGAACATGGCGTCCGTCTCCGTCGGGAAACCGGCGATGAGGTCTGCGCCAAAGGCCATGTCCGGCCGGGCGTCCCGCAAGCGATGGCACAGGTTGATCGCGTCGGCGCGCGAATGGCGGCGCTTCATGCGCTTGAGGATCATGTCGTCGCCCGACTGGAAAGAGAGATGCAGGTGCGGCGCAATGCGTGGCTCGTGGGCGAGAAGGTCGAACAGCGCCTCGTCGATCTCGATGGCGTCGATCGAGGAGAGGCGTAGCTGCTCGAGATCGGGCACAAGCTTCAGGATGCGCGCGATGAGATTGCCGAGCTTCGGCGCATTGGGCAGGTCGGCGCCCCAGGACGTCAGATCGACGCCGGTGAGGACGATCTCGTAGTGCCCGGTAGCGACAAGGCGCTTTACCTGATCGACGACTTCGCCGGCTGGAACCGAGCGCGAGTTTCCGCGGCCATAAGGGATGATGCAGAAAGTGCAGCGGTGATCGCACCCGGTCTGCACCTGCACGAAGGCGCGGGCGCGGCCATCGAGGCCATCGACAAGATGCGCCGCCGTCTCCCGCACCGACATGATGTCGTTGACCTGCACGCGGGGCGTGTCGGTGATGCCCATGCCGGCGAAGGTCTCCGCCTTCATCTTCTCGGCGTTGCCGATGACGCGCGTGACTTCCGGCATCTCAGCGAACGAAGCAGGATCGATCTGGGCGGCGCAGCCGGTGACGATGATGCTTGCGTTCGGCCGTTCGCGGCGCGCGCGCCGGATCGCCTGCCGCGCCTGGCGAACCGCCTCTGCAGTGACAGCACAGGTGTTGACGATCACCGCGTCTTCGACGCCCGCAGCCTGCGCGTGACCGCGCATGACCTCGGACTCATAAGCATTCAGGCGGCATCCCAGTGTGAGGATGTCGAGGGAAGATCTCGCGATTGTGGGGGCGCTTTCGGCCATGGCGGGGACATAGGCTGACCGACTGCGGTTGTCACGCCGTCAGGACCTGGGTGGAACCGGATAGTCGAGACCGCCCAGCTTGTTCAGCAGCTGCGCCAGCTGCAGCGCCTCGGCGTCGCCGATGCGCTTCATCGCCTCGTCCATGGCGGGTGCGTAGACAGTCCACATCCGCTTGCGCATCTCATCGCCCTCAGGCGTGAGCTCCAGCAGGTGGCCGCGCTTGTCTTCCGGGCAGGAGATGCGCTTGACGAGGCCCTCTTCTTCCATCCGGTCCACCAGCCGCGAGAGCTGGTAGGGCAGGATGAACAGCGGAACGGCGAGGTCCTTGGGCCGGGTAGGTTTGCCGGCGCGCTCGAGTTCCCAGAGCACGGTGTACCAGGTGATGTCGGGAAGCTTTGCCTTCTTGAGCGCCAGCCCCACTTCTTCACGGATGGACTGCGACACGCGGCCCAAGGCGATCCAGGCCCGCTGAAGGGGATCGGAAGGAATCCTCGAAGGTCCCTTTAGCTGCGTTTGTTGCGTTCGCAACAAAACCTCCTATGTTGCACATGCAACAAATGAGTGGGGCCAACCATTTTGCCAATGGCCGAACCGGAAATCCCTAGCCCCTCAGCTGGAAAGTGACACTGACATAACCCGTACAATCGCGACAATCGTTGGCTCGCTCCGGGCGAACTCAAATTCCGAACGCATCGCCAAGGCGATTGCGGCCGAAGCACCAAAGGATCTCCGCTTCGACATTGTTGCGATTGGAGATTTGCCGCTATTCAACCCCGACATCGATGGGGAAACCCCGCCGGCCGCGTGGACGACCTTCCGCGCACGGATCAAATCTGCTGACGCCGTCCTGTTTGTAACTCCCGAGTACAATCGCTCGGTGCCCGGAGCGTTGAAGAACGCGATCGATGTCGGGTCGCGTCCCTACGGGCGGAGCGCCTTCGCCGGCAAGCCGGCTGCGGTGGTCTCGTCCTCGATCGGGCCGATCTCGGGCTTCGGCGCGAATCATCACCTGCGCCAGTCGCTGGCCTTCCTCGACATGCCGACGCTGCAGCAGCCGGAAGTCTATCTGGGCGGCGTGAATGATGGCTGGTTCGGCGCAGATGGCCGCCTGACCAAGGAAGACACGCGCGCCTTCATCGGCAAGTTCGCCCGGACATTCGCGGAGTGGATCGAACGGACCGCACCGCGCGCCTAGATTTCAGGAGCCGCCAGGAGGCGGAGGTCAGACTGCGGGGCAGGCGATGCGCCGGCCCCGCATTTTTCTCAAGACGGCGTCCCCGCCGGAGCGCGCCGCAGGACATACGCCTCCTTCAGCAGCCCGTTGTCCTTCATGAAGGCCGCCATCGATTCGTAGGTCGCGGTTACGATCGTGCCGCCCTGGTCGTCGGTCTTGATGCGGTCCTCAGCCAGGGGCGCAAGAAAGCGTTCGATCAGCGAGGTCTTCACCTTGGTGGGCCTGAAATGCTGTTTGAGGTTCGCCTTGATCTGCACCATGTCGGTCGTCTCCCACGCCGCAGCAGCAATGATGTCGAGCATGAACTCTGTGCAGTTCTGATACTTGATGTCGTGCGGGTTCGAGACCAGCGAGTAGGGCTCGACGTGCAGCGCGCCATAGGACGGGCTGTCCATGATGGCGAGGATCCTGCGCTGCATTTCCGGCGTGGGCACGATCACGGCGACATCGTCGACCGCGCTTGGCGCCACGAAGTCGATCGGGAAGTCCTGGTGCAGGTAGGACTTGTCCATCGCCAGCGTCTTTCCATCGCCATGGTAGAGATTGTAGACGGCGTAGCCATTGATCACGCGCCCATCGTCGAGGCTGATCGGCACGAAGGTCCAGAACGCGCCGTGCGTGTACGAGATGCCGTCGGGCAGCATGTCGCGCGTCTCTCCGGTGCGGAAGACGATGGCGAGCCGCGCACCCTTGTCGGCGAGGTCTCGCTCGACCTGTTTGGAGAAGGCCGCGGCCTGCTCTGCGGTGAGGTACACGGCTGGTGCGCCGCGCGCGCTGAAGCCCGCGCCCCCCGCGGGCCTCGATCCGCCGGTGCTGGCGCATGCGGCGAGGCTGAGCGCCGCAACCGCGGCGACAATGGCAATGCGCATCACTGGGCCGGCGTGTAGGGCACGAGAGGAGCAGGCTGCGCTTGTCGCTGCCTGGGCCGGCCGACGACGACCTCGTCAGCGATCGTCAGCGGAGAATTGGAAAAATCGACAACCGCTTTCGCCGCAGCGGTTGCATCGGCTGAGCCCTTGTTGAAGCCATTCGCGATCGTGTCCTGACCTGAGGCGCGCGCGGCGATGCCGACCGCACCAGAAGCGAGGGCGACGCCGCCGAGCGGAATCGAGACCACGCCGGAGCTGGCCTTGAGACCGCTCTCGCCGATTGCGCCGGCTGCGATGCTGGTCTGCTTTGATGCAGCCGAGGCGTTCTGCGAAAACTGAGCGTGGGCGGCAGGCGTGGCGGCCGTCAGAAGAACCACAGTCAGAACCAGGCGCATTGGAATCCCTTTCGCTGATTGACAGTGTCTAGTTATCGGGGAAATCAGGCGCCAGTGGGGCGGATTACGTAGTTGTAATGGGCGTTCTCGCGCGGCCGCGCTGACGTCGTTAGGTCAACCGGTCGGAATTTTTCCGCTGGCCGTCGTCGTCGCCGTCTTCCTTGTCTTCGAGCACGTGTTCGCGGCGCGCTTCCTCAAGATGCCGCGTGCCCGGATCGGTGAATCCGAATCCGGTCAGCGCATCGCCGGCGCTGCTCTTCGATTTCACCTTGCGCCAGTAGATCCAGCCGCGCGCCTCCATCCAGAGAAAGAGACGATCAAGCGCGAACAGCGCGATGGCGGCGCCGCCAATCCAGAGTGCGATGTCGAGCATGCGGCGCCTCCCACCCGATGATGGGAGGCGCAAGCAGCCTTGGCTAGGCTTTCGTGCCGAGCGGCAGTTTTGCGTAGGTCTTGCCAGTCGCTGCAAGAAGCGCGTTGGCGACAGCGGGGCCGATCGGCGGCACGCCGGGCTCGCCCACGCCAGACGGCGGTTCGGTCGACGGCACGATATAGACCTCGACCTTCGGCATCTGGCTCATGCGCAGCACGTTGTAGTCGAAGAAGTTCGACTGCACCGGCGCGCCGTCCTTCAGCGTCAGCGCCTCGCCGAGGATGGACGACAGGCCATAGCCGATGCCGCCTTCCATCTGCGCGCGCACGATGTCCGGGTTGATGACGATGCCGCAGTCGACGGCGCACACGACGCGATCGACGTGGAACGCGCCGTCAGCTGCAACCGAGATTTCTGCAACTTCCGCCACATAGGACGAGAAGGAGTGGTGGACGGCGACGCCGCGGAATTTTCCGGCGGGAAGCGGCGTGTTCCATCCAGCTTTTTCCGCCGCGAGGTTCAGCACGCCGAGCAGGCGAGGATGGCTGGCGAGCAGTTCGCGGCGGTACTCCACGGGATCCTTGCCCAGCTTCCTCGCGACGACGTCGAAGAAGTGCTCCTTGGCGTAGGCCGTGTGAGTGTGGCCCACAGAGCGCCACCAGAGGACGCTGGTCGGCTGTTTCACCAGATGCACATCCACCGAGATATTGGGGATGGCGTAGGGGATGTCGTGGCCGCCCTCGATTGAAGAAGTGTCGACCTGGCCGGGAACGGCAAAGGGCGTGCCTTCCATGATCGACTGGATCGCCGTGCGGTCGCCCCAGGCTTCCAGCTTGCCGCCATCGATGCGGGCGGTCATGCGGTGAACCGTCATCGGGCGATACTTGCCCGAGCGGATGTCATCCTCACGCGTCCACATCAGGCGGACGGGGGCCTTGCCGTTGACGGCCTTGGCGATCTGCGCAGCTTCGGAAACGAGGTCCGCATCAGGCGTCCCGCGGCGGCCAAACGAGCCGCCGGCAAGGTGCGTGACGATCGTCACCTGTTCCGGCGTTAGGCCGAGGACGGCGCAGGCCGCGGCCCGGTCTCCCGTCGGCATCTGCGAACCGGAATGGATCACGGCGCTTGCGCCCGGCGTGTATTCGACGACGCAGTTCAGCGGTTCCATCGGCGCGTGGACGAGGAACGGGAAGTCGAAGTCGGCGGTGATGACTTCGCCTGCACCCTGCAGGGCGGCGGCGCCTTTGCCTTCCTTGCGCGCTTCGTGGCCGGCTTTCGCGAGCGTCTTGCGATAGTCGGCGAAGATGGCTTCGGAGGACCGCGTTTCGGCGGCGCTGTCGTCCCAGGTCACTTTCAGGGCTTCGCGGCCTTTTTTCGCGGCCCAGAAATCCGTAGCGACGATGGCGACACCGTTCGAGATTTGCACGACATCAGTGACGCCCTTGATGGCCTTGGCCGCCGTGTCGTCCACGCTTGCAACCTTGCCGCCGAATTTCGGACTGCGTTGAAGCAGGGCGACCAGCGTGCCATCGGGGTGGTAGTCGAGGGCGTACTGCGCCCTGGCATGGACCTTGTCAGCGCTGTCGAGGCGGCCGAAGGATTTCGAGGGATCGCGTTCCTTGCCGATGAATTCGTAGGCCGACGCGTCCTTGTATTGCAGCGATGCGACGTCCGGCGGCGTGATCTTCGCAGCGTCCGCAGCAAGTTCGCCATAGGTCGCGGACTTGGCCCCGGCTTCCGCCTTGCCCTTCACGAGCAGGACTTCGGACGCATCGACGCCGAACTTCGCAGCGGCGGCCTGGCGCAGCATTTCGCGGGCGCTGGCGCCAGCGGCGCGCAACTGGCCCCAGGACGAGAAGATTGCGGTGGAGCCGCCGGTTCCCATCGTGCCGCCAAAAACAGGGTTGCCGTATTTGGCGTCGTCAGCCGGCGAATGCTCGAAGCGCATCTGGCTCCAGTCGGCGTCGATTTCTTCGGCGACGATCGTGGTGAGGCCCGTCGAGACGCCCTGGCCGAACTCGATGTGGCGCAGGTAGACCGTGATCGTGTTGTCCGAGCCGATGCGGACATAATCGCCAAGCGCGGTCTGCGTGGCGGGGCCTGCAGCAGCGGCGGTGTTTCCGACCGAGCAGCCAACGGCAAAGCCGGCGGCGCCAAGACCCATGACCGTCAGGACGAGACGGCGCGTAGGGGAGAAGGTTGCGGTGTCAGCCATGTCGATTACCCCATGATCTCGGAAGCGCGCGCAACAGCGCCACGGATGCGGTGATAGGTGGCGCAGCGGCAGATGTTGGAATTCATGCCGTCGGTGATCTGCTGCTCGCTGGGTTTGGGCGTTGCAGTGAGCAGCGCCGCAGCCGCCAGCATCTGGCCGGACTGGCACCAGCCGCATTGCACGACGTCCAGTTCCTGCCAGGCCGCCTGCACGGCCTTTCCGGCCGGCGTGTCAAGTCCCTCGATCGTGGTGATCTTCTTGCCGGCGAGCGAGGCGGCGGGCGTCACGCAGGCGCGTGCAGGTTCGCCGTCGACGAGCACCGTGCAGGCGCCGCAGGCGGCGACGCCGCAGCCGAACTTCGTGCC
>CAIKXW010000346.1 GCA_903831485.1 uncultured Alphaproteobacteria bacterium
AGACGTCGTGAAGACCGCCGACATCTTCATCACCACGACCGGCAACAAGGACATCATCCGCCTCGAGCACATGCGCGAGATGAAGGACATGGCCATCGTCGGAAACATCGGCCACTTCGACAACGAGATCCAGGTCGCCGCCCTCAAGAACTACAAGTGGGACAACATCAAGCCGCAGGTCGACATGATCAACTTCCCTGACGGGAAGCGCATGATCCTGTTGTCCGAAGGCCGCCTGCTGAATCTCGGCAACGCCACCGGTCACCCCAGCTTCGTGATGTCTGCGTCCTTCACCAACCAGACGCTGGCGCAGATCGAACTCTGGACCAACGGCAAGGCCTACGAAAACAAGGTCTACACCCTGCCCAAGAAGCTCGACGAGAAAGTCGCCCTGCTCCACCTCAACAAGCTCGGCGCCAACCTCACCAAACTGACCCCCGACCAGGCCTCCTACATCGGCGTCGCGCCGGAAGGCCCCTACAAGCCGGAGCATTACCGCTACTAGGCGAGCCGGCTGAAAAACATCGCGACGGCCGGAACCCCTTTCCTCAAGTCGCGTTCCTCCCCTGTCATGGCCGGTGTCCCTTATCCGCCCCCCCCGACCCCCGGGACACTGGCCGTGACATCGAATTACCGGAACGGGCGATCTCCAGCGAGATCGCCCGTTCTGCGTTGGGGCTCCATCACCTGGTGTTCCATCACGTGGAACTGGCTCGGCGGCCCGCTGCCTCTGCTGCAGTGCGAAGTAAATAGCAGCCTGGGAAAATATTCCCGCTTCCACCCCCCCTCCGACAGGCGTAACAGCCGCCTCCGTTCGGGACCCGGTCCGGTCTGGCTCAGGCCTGCAGGGCTTTGCGTGGTTCGCGGCTGAAGGCACACACGATGAGCGATGCTTCCCCTGACGGCGGCGCAGCTCTGGCGACTGATGGCAAGCCGAGCGGCGCGCGGTTCTGGGCGCTCGCGCTGGGATCCGTCGGCGTCGTCTTCGGCGACATCGGCACCAGCCCGCTCTACGCCTTCAAGGAATCCATCCACCACATCAATGTGCGCAACCACGAGGCCGCAGGCATCAAAGTGACGCCCGAGACCGATCTGACCACGATACCGCTCCTGCGGGATGATGTGCTGGGCGTGATCTCGCTGATGCTGTGGTCGCTGATCATCGTGGTCACGATCAAGTACATCTTCATCCTGACCCGCCTCGACAACAAGGGCGAAGGCGGCACGCTGTCCTTGATGGCGCTGGTGTCCCGCACCATCGGGCGGCGTACGCCGCTCCTGTTCCTGATCGCCATCTGCGGCGCCGGCATGTTCTTCGGCGACGCGCTGCTGACGCCAGCCATGTCGGTCCTTTCGGCGGTTGAAGGCGTGACAGTCATCGAAGAGCTTCAGGGCAAGGTCGAGCCCTTCATCATACCCGTGGCGATCGGCCTGCTGACGGGACTATTCCTGATCCAGAAGCGCGGCACGTCCCTTGTCGGCAGGCTGTTCGGGCCGATCTGCCTTGTCTGGTTCCTCACACTCGGCGCGCTGGGCGTCTATCACATCATTCAGGACGGAATGGCGATCTTCGCCGCGTTCAGTCCGCACCACGCGATCATGTTCCTCGCGACGCACCAGCTGCTGGGCTTCGTTGTCCTCGGATCGGTCTTCCTGTGCGTCACAGGCGCCGAAGCGCTCTATGCCGACATGGGCCATTTCGGGCGCAAGCCGATTGTCGCGACCTGGGTCTGGCTTGTGCTACCCTGCCTTGCTCTCAACTATCTCGGCCAGGGCGCCATGGTTCTCGCCCACCCAGAGACCACGGCCAATCCGTTCTTCCTGATGGCCCCGGATGCACTACAGGCGCCGCTGGTGATCCTGGCCACGATGGCGACCATCGTGGCAAGCCAGGCCGTCATCACGGGCGCGTACTCCATGGCGCAGCAGGCGGTGCAGCTGGGCCTCCTGCCGCGACTGCAGATCGTCAACACCTCCGCAAAGGAGCACGGCCAGATCTACATGCCGCAAGTGAACTGGATGCTGGCCGCAGGCGTTATCTTCCTCGTCGTTTCATTCAAGTCATCAAGCGCGTTGGCGTCCGCCTACGGTGTCTCCGTCATCGGCGCCATGATTACATCGACGCTGCTCGCCTTCATCGCCGCGCAACGCATCTGGAAGATGTCGCTGTGGATGTCGGCCCTGATCGTGCTGCCCTTTGTCGCGATCGAAGGAGTCTTCCTCACATCCAACCTCCTGAAAGTCCCCCAGGGCGGCTACGTCCCTCTGCTGATCGCCAGCGTGATGATGCTGATCTTCTGGACCTGGGTTCGGGGCGCGCGCCTGCTCACCGAGCGAACACGGAACAGCGTCACGCTCGAGGATGTCATCAAGAGTCTCGACGTGAAGCTGCCTCACATCGTCAAGGGCACGGCCGTGTTCCTCACCGCCGAACCCAACTCGGCGCCGACCGCTTTGCTGCACAACCTGAAGCACAACAAGGTCATCCACGAGAACAACGTCGTCTTGACCGTGAAGACGGCGGATGTGCCCTACGTGCACGACGACAAGAAGCTTTCGTTCGAGGAAATCTCGCCCCACTTCAACCGGCTTACCATGAAGTTCGGCTTCATGGAGACGCCCAACGTCACCTACGGGCTCACGCTGGCAAAGAAGAAGACCGAACTGTCCTTTGACATCATGTCGACCTCCTTCTTTCTCAGCCGCCGCACGCTGCTTGCCGATGGCAAGCACGGCATGCCGCTCTGGCAGGACCACCTCTTCATCTTCCTCAACCGCAACGCCACCAACGCGACGGAATTCTTCCGCATCCCGACCTCGCGCGTTGTGGAAATGGGCTCCCAGCTGACGATCTGACGGAACTGATATCGGGACCTCGCCAGAACCGGCCGATTCCGGACGCACGTTTTTGAGGTCGATCCGAACCTTTTCAACGCGCTGCGCCGATCAAACCGGCCGGTTCGCGACACATGCGTCCCCCACTTTCAGACCTGTGAGATACTGCGTCCATCCATCCCGCATGGAGGGCGGCCGATCACCGTTCAACGGCGTGGGATGGATGCAGGCGAGCGTGAAAAGCCTCCGCGTTCATAAGATGCGGGGCGGCTGCGGGGCTGGTGCTGAACAGGCCGGCCCGCACGCCGGCAGCTCAATGGCGC
>CAIKXW010000347.1 GCA_903831485.1 uncultured Alphaproteobacteria bacterium
CGAAGGCGATGAGCTGCTTTGCGGCCATGATGTTGCCTTTTGATCGGTTGTAGGGCTTAGGGCCCCCGCGTCCTGAGGGCCAGCCCGGAACGATCCTGCGATGCGTCTTGTCCTTGTTGCTTGCCTTGTCCTTGCACCTGCCGCCCCGGCGTTCGCGCAGACGGAGCAGGCGCGCCTGGAGCAGTGCATCGAGAAGATCGATCGCGATGCGGAAGGCGCCTATCAGGACGGGTTGACCTGGCTGGCGGTCGGCAATCGCCCGGCTGCGCGTCAGTGCACGGCGCTTGCGCTGATCGCGCTGGGGGAAGAGGCGGAAGGGGCGGCGCGGCTGGAAGAGCTGGCGAATGCGCCGGACGCGGGAAGTTCGGAAATGCGGGCGGTCTATCTCGCGCAGTCTGGCAATGCCTGGCTGATGGCCGGGATGCCGGCGGAGGCGGTGGTGACGCTCACCAATGCCTTGAAGCTGCGGCCGGGCGATGGCGAATTGTTCAAGGACCGGGCGCGCGCCCGCGTGGCGCTGAAGCAGTGGGCCGAGGCGGGCGATGATCTCGACGGTGCGATCATCCAGTCGGCGGGCGATGCGGAATCCTTCCGGATGCGCGGACATGTGCGGCTGAAGCAGGGCCGGTTGAGCGAAGCCTGGCAGGATGTGGAGGCGGCGATGAAGCTCGCGCCGAGGGATGTGAATGTCGTGGTGCTGCGCGGAGATGTGCGTGAGGCGATGCGGAGAGAGGGGATGGAGGACCCGGCGGGCCTCGACCAGGCGCTGGAGCCGCGCGCGCGGATTGTTGGGAATTAGGCGCACTGGCGCGATCCCTGCCGCCGGGCGGCGGGGTTGGGTGGGCGGCCCGGTCCGGAATTAGTCGCGCGAGAGGCCGAGTTCGCTCAGGCGCTTGAGGTAGGCGCTCATGCGGTCCGTTTTCTGGGCGGCGAGTTCGGCGAGGTAGGGCCAGGTGTAGAGGCCGGTGTCGTGGCCGTCATCGAAGCGGATGCGGAGGGCGTAGCGGCCGACTGGTTCAGCGCCGGTGACCCCTACGCGGCGTTTGCGGACGGGCGGGGGCGGGCGCTCATTGCCGTGGCCCTTGGTCTCGGCGCTGGGGCTTTCGACGCGCAGGAGTTCGTAGGGGATGGCGCCTTCCGTGCCGTCGTCGAAGCGGACCAGGAGTTCGGCCCCGGCCTTGTTGAAGCGCAGTTCGAGGGGCCAGGGCGCCTGTTGGGCGGCCATTACTTCGGCGCGCCGAGGTCGCGGGCTTCGTCGCGGAGCATCACCGGGACGCCGTTGCGGATGGGGTAGGCGAGGCCGGCGGCGCGGCTGATCAGCTCGTTGGCTTCGCGGTCATAGGTGAGGGCGGAGCGGGAGACGGGGCAGACGAGGACTTCGAGCAGGCGCGGGTCGACGCCCGGCTCCTGACCCGAATCGGATTGGTTCATGCCATCCATCTGCGACTTGCTTTCTGCAGCGCTCATCATTGCACGTATCCGCCACCCTGACCTGGACGCTCCATTTCTAGCAGAGTTATGAGCGCCGTGCACCTGTCCTCGAGCGTGCTTGCTTCGAGCAGGGCCTGCTTCTCGGAATTCGCGAAGGGACAGCCTGCGGCGAGGGAGTTGATCAGCGCATCGAGAGGCGCTGATTCGACCTCGCCCCAGTCAGCCTTGAAGTCGCCGCGGCGAAGGTAGCCTTCGAGCGCGCCCATGAGACGCACCCGCGCCGAATCCTCAAGCGCCACATCATGGACGAGGTCGTGGGCGAAGGCGCTCCAGTTGGCGCGGACGAGGCGATAGGGCGCGCCAGCGGCAAGGTCTTCGCCCGCCTCAAAGCGCATGATGCCGGTCAGCACGATGAGGTAGCGGCCATCGCCGGTTTCCTGGAAGGCCGAGATGCGGCCCGCGCAGCCGACGCGGCTGAGGGCCGGGCGGTCGTCTTCCAGCGGCGCATTGGGGCCGAACATGGCGGCGGGCTGGATCATGCCGATGAGCCGGTGGCTCGCGAGGGCGGCATCGACCATCGCAAGATAGCGGGGCTCGAAAATATTGAGCGGCAGGGTGGCGCGGGGGAACAGCAGCGCCCCCCCGAGGGGGAAGACCGGGATAGCGGCGGGAAGATCAGCTGGCTTGCGATAGGTGCGTGGCAAAAGGGCCCTCGTCGATTGCGTCCCCACACGCGATGCGTGGTGCATAGCATGAGATGGGGGGCGCCGCGACGCTTTCCAGCGTCCTAGCCAATGAAGGCGTGAACGAGCAGCGCGCCGGCTATGGCGAGGAAGACAAGCAAGGTGCCCATCGTGCCCACGGCGCGGCCGAGGGAGAAGCCGCCCGAGCCCGCAAGGCCGTAGGCGTGCAGGATGCGCGAGACGAACAGGACGAGGCCGCACATGTGGATGTACCAGGCGGGCATGCCGAGCATGGC
>CAIKXW010000348.1 GCA_903831485.1 uncultured Alphaproteobacteria bacterium
GCAGATGCATCGCACCGGCGTGAGGGACATCTTCGATCATGCCTGGATCGATGGCGTCGTTCGCGGGGCCTTCGCTACGCCCCCGAGCAACACTCATTTTGGCGGCGCGATGTTCGTGCTGCGTGTCAAGCAGCAACCAGCGGCTGTCCTGTTCTGCCTGCGGGCTGATCGGGCGCTGCATGCCTGGTATGTCGGGCACGACAGTCAGTGGGCGGCGTATTCGCCTGGCCTGATCGTTTTTCTGGAAGCTATTCGCGCCGCTGCCGGTGCTGGCTATTCCGAACTCGATCTCGGGCCCGGGGACTATGCGTTCAAGGAGAGCCTGGCCAACGAAAGTCGCCCCGTCGGCGCGGGGTTCATCGGCGGAACGGGTTTCTCTCCCGTGATAAAGGCGGCCCAGTTCCAGATGCGCGCGCTGGTTGAAAGCCTTCCCGTGGGACGCGCAAGGCAGTGGCCCGCCAAGGCGATGCGCCGTCTCGACATCGCCCGCGGCCTCGCTGCCCCGCCGAGCCGGGCCGCCTGACCCCAGGGCCCATCCGGGCTTTAATCCCGGCCCGATACGGTATAGGCAGCCCCGACCTTCGCCCGTGAAAGGCAGCCGCTGTGACCGCCAAACCTCTATCCGACAAGCCCGCAGACGCCGCGCTACCCGTGACGCTGGCCGACATCGAGGCGGCGGCAAAGGCGATTGAAGGCCAGATCGAGCACACGCCGCTGCGCTATTCCCGCACGCTGTCGGAGATCACCGGCGCGCAGGTCTGGATCAAGTTCGAGAACCTGCAGTTCACCGCCTCGTTCAAGGAGCGCGGCGCGCTCAACAAGCTGCTGTCGCTGTCGAACTCCGAGAAAGCCGCAGGCGTCATCGCCATGTCGGCCGGCAATCACGCGCAGGGCGTCGCCTATCACGCCTCGCGGCTCGGCATCCCGTCCACGATCGTGATGCCCAAGGGCACGCCCTTCGTGAAGATCGAGCACACCCGCAATTTCGGCGCGAAGGTTATTATCCACGGCGAGACGCTGGCGGATGCCGACGCGCACGCGCGCCAGCTTGAGAAAGAGCAGGGGCTTACCTTCGTTCATCCGTTCGACGACAAGCATGTCATCGCCGGGCAGGGCACGATCGGCCTCGAGATCATGGACGCGCTGCCGGATTTCGACGTGATGGTGATCCCCGTTGGCGGCGGCGGGCTCTCGTCCGGCATCGCCACCGCCATCAAGGCGCGGCGGCCCGCAACATCGATCATCGGCGTCGAGCCTGCTCTGTATCCTTCCCTGTCGGCTGAGCTGCGCGGGGAAGAGGCCAAGGTCGGCGGCGCCACGATCGCCGAAGGCATCGCGGTCAAGAAGGTTGGCAAGCTGACCGCGCAGATCCTGCGCGCGCTGATGGACAAGGTCATCCTCGTCAGCGAGGACGAGCTTGAGCGCGCGGTCACGCTCTTCGCCACTGTGGAAAAATCGGTCGCCGAGGGCGCCGGCGCTGCGGGCCTCGCGGCGCTGCTGGCCGAGCCGGCACTGTTCCGCGGGCGCAAGGTCGTGCTCGTGCTCTGCGGCGGCAATATCGACACCCGCCTGCTGGCCTCCGTACTCACCCGATCGCTGGTGCGCGAGAAGCGCATCACGTCGGTCCGCATCATCGGTAACGACCAGCCGGGCCTGCTTGCCAAGGTCAGCACCGTGATCGGCGAAAGCGGCGGCAACATCATCGAGGTGTTCCACAACCGCATGGCGCTGGACGTCCCCGCCAAGGGCGCGGAATTCGACATCACCATCGAGACCCGCGACGCCCTGCATACACAGGATATCATCGACGCGCTGACCGAGGCCGGCTTCCCGCCTCGCACGGCGTAAAAGCCTGACAGCAACGTCAATCTGCGCCCCTCGCACTGCCCGCGAAGCAGTGCTAACAGGCGGACGATGACCTTGGAGATCCGCATGAAACGTCTGGTGCTGGCGGTAGCGGCCGCGCTCGCCCTTTCGGCCTGCTCGCCCGCAGCTGTCGACCCCGCCGACCCGTGGGCGGCGCTGGATCCGTGGAACCACACCCGCGCCGACGTCCAGAAACTGCCCTCTGGCGTCGAGTATGTCGTGATCCGCAAGGGCGACGGCAAAGGCCCCAATCCGGGCCCGCGCGACCAGGTCCAGGTGAACTATGAAGGCCGCCTCGCCAAGAACGGCCAGGTGTTTGATTCGTCCTACGAGGGCGGTGAGCCGATCGAGTTCCGCCTCAATGGCGTGATCCCGGGCTGGACCGACGGCATCCAGAAGATGCAGGCGGGCGACATGTTCATGTTCTGGATCCCGTCCGACCAGGCTTATGGCGAGCGCGGCTCGCCGCCGCAGATCGAGCCGAATTCCGACCTGATGTTCAAGGTCGAGCTGCTCAATGTGACGCCGGACCCGTGGAACAAGGTCTCGCCCTGGCCGACTGATTCTTCCGAGATCGTTCGCCGCCCATCGGGCCTTGAATATCTCGTCGTGACGCAAGGCCCGGGCGATGGCGCCTCACCCACCGACGCGGATGAGGTCGCTGTCCATTTCGAGGGCCGACTTGAAGGCGTCAAGGCGGAAGAGGGCGAGACGCCTGAAGAGCTGCGTGTGCGCTCGATCGTTGCGTCCACATACGAGGAAGGGCAGCCGAAATTCTTCCCGGTGAAAGACCTCGTCCCGGGCTGGAGCGAAGCCATCAAGCAGATGCGCCGCGGCGACCGCTGGATGGTGCGCATGCCTGCGCAGCTGCTCTATCAGGGCGAAGGCGATGGACGCATCCCGGCCGACGCCACCGTGATCTACGAGCTCGAACTTCTCGATTTCGGCTCCGGCGGCCCGCCTGTTCCGCCGACCTGATCCAGACTACGCGCCAACCACGCCCATCCCGCGCCCCACCGCCGGCCGGACGCGCAGCCGCTCCGCCCACGCCGCCGTCAGGGGATATCTCGCCAGCGTAGCCGTATCCCGCACAACGAGCGGGTACATCGCCATGTCGATCACGGTGTAGGCGTCCATCAGGAAGTCGCGCGTCGCCAGCTGCGCTTCGATGTCGTCCAGCCCGAGCGGCGTCTTCGCCAGCCACGGCGCCGCCGCTGCGACATCCGGCAGGAACCTACCGGTCTTGCGCGCCAACGCGATCAGGATGTTGTTGTGTCCTGGCATCCGCGCCTGGCCCAGCACGGTCACAGGTACGGGCGCACGGCCCGGGGCCAGCTTGTAGTCGAGCGTCATCTCTTCGAGCGCGATGCCGACTGCCTGCGTGTCAGGCCCTGTTCCCGCATGAAATAGGATCATGGGCAGCGGCATAAGCCTTGCGCCGGGATTGTCCATCGCTAGCCTCGCGCCATGACATCCCTTTCCCGCGTCCAAGAGATTCTCCACCGCCTCTGCGCCTTCGACACGACATCGCGCGACAGCAACTTGCCGCTGATCGAATGGGTCGAGGACTTCCTGCGCCCGCTTGGCGCCGAGATTGTCCGCGTGCCGAGTGAGGATGGGCTGAAGGCAAATCTCTGGGCGCGTCTCGGCCCTGATGCGCCCGGCGGCATCGTCCTCTCCGGCCACACTGATGTCGTGCCGGTCGATGGCCAGCCCTGGGTCACCGATCCGTTCGACATGATCGAGACTGGCGGCAAATGGTATGCGCGCGGCACCACAGACATGAAGGGGTTCATCGCCCTGTCGCTGGCCCATGCCGAGACGATCTCGAAACTGCCGCTGAAGAAGCCTGTCCACTTCGCGTTCAGCTATGACGAGGAGATCGGTTGCGCCGGCGTCGAGCCGATGATCGCGGAGATCGGGCGGCGCGGCGCTGCGCCCGCTGTCGTCTGGGTCGGAGAACCTACGCTCTGGGGCGTGCTGTCCGCGCACAAGGGCATCCGCGACTACGAAGTGCGCATCACCGGCAAGGCCGCGCACTCGTCCGATCCGCGCATGGGCGCCTCCGCCATTCACGAGGCGATCGACCTGCTCGGCACGTTGCGCCGCATCGCGCACGAGCAGGAGGACAATGCGCCGAAGGGCTCCGAATTCGATCCGTCATGGACGACGATCACCGTCGGCGAGATCGGCGGCGGCACCGCGCCCAACATCCTCGCCCGCGAATGCCGCTTCGTCTTCGACGTGCGCACCGTGCCGGGCAACAACCCTGACGCGATGCTCCAGCCCTTCTTCGATCACGTCGCCCGCGTGAACGAGAAGCTCGCAAAGCTCGGCCCCGAATGCGGCGTCATCGTCGACAAGCGCGCCGACGCCCCGCCGCTGCAGCTGCATCGCGACAGCGCCGCCGAAGCCTTCATGCGCGCCCTCACCGGCGACAATCAGGTGCGCGTGGCCGCTTTCGCGACAGAGGCAGGCCAGTTCCAGAAAGCCGGCTTCCCCGCAGTCATCTGTGGCCCCGGCTCAGTCGAGCAGGCGCACCAGCCGAACGAGTTCGTCGCGGTGTCGGAGATCGAGAAGGGCCTGCAGGTGTTTGCGCGCTTTACCGAGATGCTGCGCACATAGCGCGGGCTCACTGCTCGTGCAGCAACCTCAGCCTTCACCCTCAACGTACGGCTCAACCTTGCCCTTGAGCAGCAGCGTCATCGGCTGGCCCTTGCGGTCGAGCGCTGCGCCCGCAACCACGCGCACCCAGCCCTCGCTGACGCAGTATTCCCAGACATTGGTCTTTTCCGCGCCGTTGAAGCGGATGCCGATGCCGCGCTCCAGCAGCTCCTTGTCGTGGTAAGGGCTCTTGGGGTCCTGGCTCAGGCGGTCGGGCATTGTCGTGGTCATGGCAAATCCTCTGTCGAGGACGCATTTGCCCCAGCTTCCGCCCGATGGCTAGACCAATGAAGGTCAGACAGGCTCGCGCCCCCACGCGATGAACGGCCCGTTCCGGAAGCCCTCCGCGCCCTTGCCATAGGTGAAGTTCGCGCCGTCGGGGCGTATCGTGCGACCGCCTGCAGCGTGCAGCACGGCATGGCCCGCCGCCGTGTCCCACTCCATCGTCGGGCCCCAGCGCGGATAGACGTCCGCCTTGCCCGCTGCCACCCAGCAGAATTTCAGCGACGAACCGATGCCGATCTGCTGTGCGATCTTTCGCTCCGCCAGAAACGCCTTCGTCCGGTCGTCGAGATGCGAGGAGGATGTGATCGCCGTCAGCCCCTCCGCCGGATAGTCGCGCGTCGTGATCGTTTCGCCGCCGCGCACGATGGCGCCGGGCGCAAAGTCGGTGATCAGCGTGGCGCTTTCGCCGCCGATATACATCTCCCGCCGCGCCGGTGCGAACACCGCGCCCGCCACCGGGGCGCCGCTGCAGATCAGCGCGATGTTCACCGTGAAGTCGCCCTTGCGCTGGATGAACTCCTTCGTCCCGTCCACGGGATCGACCAGCAGGAATACCTCGCCGATCGTCTCGCCCACGCCCTCGCGCGCGGCGCGCTCTTCGGCCAGGACGGGCACGCCTGGCAGCTCCGCATCCAGCCTCGCGAGGATCACTTCCTCGGCCCGCTCATCTGCATCGGAGACAGGGCTGTAATCCGCCTTGGTGCGATGCTCGAAGTCGCTGTTGTAGACCTCCATCACCCGGACGCCCGCATCGGACGCGATGCTCGCGAACATGTGCGCAAGCTCGTCGCGCTCCTTGTCGGTCGGGCGGGGCAGGGTGAAGGCCATTGCTTGGTCCTGTATCAACAGCAGCGAGCCATCGCGGTTCGGCTGCAGTCTGTCAATCAAGGCAGCCCGTCATCCTTCGTCCCCGGCTGGCCCAGCTCCAGCCCTGCAAAGTCGAACAGTTCGCCATCCACCATGTGGGACGGCCGCACATGGCTCATCGCGCGCGCCATGATCTGGCGACGGCCCGGATTGCGCTTCTCCCAGTCATCCAGCAGCGACTTGATCTGCATCCGCTGCAGCCCGTCCTGCGATCCACACAGATTGCACGGGATGATCGGATACTGCATCAGCGCCGCGAACTTCCGGATGTCGTCCTCGGCGCAACCTATGAGAGGCCGCAGCACGAAGAGATCCCCCGCATCATTCACCAGCTTCGGCGGCATCGCCGCCATGCGCCCACCGAACAGGAAGTTCAGCATGAAGGTCTCGAGCGCATCGTCACGGTGATGCCCCAGCACAACCGCCTCGCATCCCTCCTCGCGCGCCACCCGATAGAGAATGCCCCGCCGCATGCGTGAGCACAGCGAGCAATACGTGTTCGCCGCCGGCACTTTCTCGGTCACCACCGAATACGTGTCCTGCTCGATGATGCGGTACGGCATGCCGATCTTCGCGAAATAGGCAGGCAGGATGTCCTTGTCGAAGCCCGGTTGCCCCTGGTCGAGATTGCACGCCAGCAGGTCCACCGGCAGCGCGCCCTGCCATTGCAGGTCAAGCAGCACCGACAGCAACGTATAGCTGTCCTTGCCCCCCGACAGGCAGACCAGCCATCGCGGCCGCCGTCCCTCCGGCGCCATGCCATAGGCGCGGATGGCCTCCTGCGTCTGGCGCACCAGCCGCTTGCGCAGCTTGCGAAAGCTCACGCTCTGCGGTGCTGCCGCAAAGACCGTATGGAGGGCCGAAAAGCCCTCATCCGGTTCTTCGGATACAAGGTTCAAGTTGTCGGCCATCGGCTCATGCTGCTGGGCCGCCGTTGATACCTGCCGCCTCGAAAACAGCAATGTTGGCGAAACGGGCAAAAACTCCGGGCTATCCCTGATTAAGCTGGCAACTCAAAGTTAACAAACTGGGGTCAGAATTTAACCCTAGCCGGTTGCGGTCCTCGGACCCGTACTCCGCCAGACCGGCCTATGGGGAGAGTTGGGATGCCTAGATCACACGATCGGGTTCGGGCGCTTCTGATAGCTTCGGGAGAGGCCGTACGCGCTGC
>CAIKXW010000349.1 GCA_903831485.1 uncultured Alphaproteobacteria bacterium
ACTAGTTGTCGCTCTTGCAGGCGGGCAGGGAGAGGCCCTTCGGCAGCCGCGTTTTCGCGTCGCCACAGGCGCGGTTCAACTGAGCCTGCGTAAGTCCAGTAGTTGTCGACAGGTCTGAGCCGGAAAAGTTCACATTCGCCAGATTGGCATTGTCGAACTTCGAGGCATTGAACGATCCGCCCACGAGCACGGCGTCCTCGAAATTCACGTCCGAAAAGTCGGCGTGTTCCGCGCGAATGCCAAAGCCGTTCACCACCGACATATTGGCGCCGGCGAACGTCGATTTGTCGAAAGTGGAGAGGCTGAGGTCTGCCTGGCGCAGGCGAGCGCCCGTCAGGTTGCGGGCCTCAAGCTCTTGGTACGAAAGGTCGACCTGGAAGAGATCGCAATTGGCGCACGCTTTCTCGCCCATGACGAGCCGTCCCGCTGTTGCCTTGCGGCTGGCGTCGTTCTCGTCAGTGGTCTGTGCAAAAGCGGTGAGGCTCATCGCCCCGATCGCCGCAACGGCGAGTACAATTCGAAGGATCATTTAAACCAGGACGGATAGGCTCATCAGGCCAATGGCCATAACTGCGATTACGATGCGGCTTACCATTCAAGTCCCGTTCCAGGTTTTCTACCGGTTTACCCCGGTGGTTGCGCTAACCAACGCAGGCCGGAGATAGGAGTTCAATCGAGGCGGATTGCAGGCGTCATTCAGAGTGAATAGCGGTGTTTGCGTGTAGGAAACGTGAGGATTGCTTAGTCCGGTTACTGAAAAGCAAATGCAACCGCCGCACAGCGCGCGGGGCTCTACGCCTCAGTTCGAAGCGGCGATAGCGGCCGTGACGCCGCACCCGTCAGAACTTGGGTCGGCAAGGATTGCCTAGCCCGTCTGCACCGTCGCCCCACAAGCCTCGCAGACGGCAACACCGTCATCGGGCCTCAGGGTAAAGTGCCCGCAAGTGGGGCAGGCGTCCGACAGGTAGTCGGGGCTCCTCTGCGGCGCCACGGCCGGCCCTTCGGCGGTCTCGAGCCGCTCCGCCACGCGCCTCGCGGTGAACGGCACGATGTTGTCCGGCATGACGCCGCGGCTGAAGCCCTTGGAGATCAGCTGCTCCGGCCGAACCGGCTGTACCGCCACCGTCGGCTCCTCGCCTTCGTTCGACCCGCCGCCGAGCCCGTCATGGCTGACGTTTTCCACCTCGGCCAGGTCGTCGCGGCCAAGGTAGGAGACCGCCAGCTCGCGGAAAATGTAGTCCAGGATCGATGTCGCCTTGCGGATCGAGTCATTGCCGGTGACTTCGCCAGCCGGCTCGAACCGGGTGAAGATGAAGGCGTCGACATACTCTTCCAGCGGCACGCCGTACTGGAGGCCAATCGAGATCGCGATGGCGAAGTTGTTCATCAGCGACCGGAAGGCCGCGCCTTCCTTGTGCATGTCGATGAAGATCTCGCCGAGTTCGCCATCGTCGAATTCGCCGGTGTGCAGGTAGACCTTGTGGCCTCCCACAGTGGCCTTCTGGATATAGCCCTTGCGGCGATCCGGCAGGCGGCGACGCTCGGCAATGTAGACCTCGTCGTGCTCAAGCACGGGCGCCACGGGCGCTGGCGGGACGTGACGTTCGAATGTCGGAGCCTGCGTGTCGGCATGGAGCGGCGCACGGGCACGGCGCTTGGCCTCCGAGATGCGCTGCTGCAGTTCAGCGTCGACAGCGGGCCGCCCCGCCTCGATCCGCACGCCGAGCCCGGCCGCCATCGCGGCGCGGACGGAGGCATGCACGGTCATCCGCATCGTGTCCGACTGCTCGCCGGTGGCTATGGTGATCACCGGCTGGCGCGAAAGGTGAGGGGCGATGGCCTTTGCGAGCCGCACCCGCGCCTCGGGCGTCACGCCGTCCGAGCGGGCCAGGATTTTCGCCAGCGGTGATTTCGGGTTCGACACCGGCCGCCTGCGGCCTTGCACCGCCACCCGAGCCTCATCGATCTCGCGCGCCGAGATGCCCAGCGCTCGCAGCAGGCTTTCACCGTCGGTGTCGTAAGCTTCCGGGTTCAGCCCCAGCCGCTTGCGGATGACTTCGTCGCCAACTACCCAGCGCGAGAAGGCTGCAGCAAGGCTCAGCCCCTCCTTCAGCGCCTGTTCGATGCGGTCCAGAGCATCCTCCGGCATGCCGCGCGACTCCAGCCGGTGCCGCTCAAGCCCGTCGATCTGGTCCAGCGTGCGCGCGCCGAGAATGCGCAGCCGCACATCCTGCGCCTCATCCTTGGAGGCGGCACTCGTCAGCGCCGCGGAAACGCACTGCGAAAGCTCCGGCGTCTGCTCGTCCTCATGCGCGAGCAGGAGATCCACCGGGTCCGCCCCGCAGCTTTCGGCCGACAGCCACTGAATGCTCGCGGGCGAGAGATGATCGACAGTCAGGCTCGCTCCCGAAGCCCGCGCCGCTGCGCAGATCTTCTCTGCCGCCGCCAAACCTGCTTCTGAATCGTATGCCAACCCTTGCGACATCACCGCCGCCGCCAGCCCCGCCACATGCACCGAGCATCCTGGCAGCAGCGCCGCGATCGCAGCGATGTCCGTCGTCAGAAGCGGCAGGTCCCCCGTCGCCGCATACCGCGCCACATTTAACGCCACAGCTGGCGCACCTCCGTCCGAGGCTCCGCCTCCAATCCCGATCCGCACCGCCAGCCGCGTCCGGCTGACACGCTCGATGGCGGAGGCGA
The DNA here is from genome assembly GCA_903831485.1 of uncultured Alphaproteobacteria bacterium. The sequence goes on from CAIKXW010000349.1 coordinate 2,701, forward strand.
CTTCGCCCGCTTCGATGCCCGTCCACGCGGGAAGAACGTACGATTGCCGCCCCGGCTCGCGCGCGCCCGTGGCTTGCCGGCGCAGTGTGATCGCAGCCGCTCGCGGCCCGCCCGGCGTGCACAGCGCGATCTCTACCAGTTCTGCATCCGCCCCGGCCCGGAAGGCATCGATAAGGGCAGATGTCGTCGGTCGCCCTTGATCGTCCGTCTCGATGGTCAGCGCCTCCAGCGCATCGGCCACGGCCACGAAAGCCTGCGTCGCGACCGCCCGCGCAGAAGCCACCGCCGTCGCATCGGCAATCGCGGGCAGGAGGTGTCCCGGCTCGATCGCCGTCGCCACACCCGCCTCGACCCGGCTGGCCGGCGCAATCGGCGTCACACGCCGCGTCCGCACCGCTTCGCAAACCGCTTCAGCTGCTTCGCTCTCACTCCCCAGCGTCCGGATCGCCGCGAGGTGCGCATTGACCATCCGGGCCGGCGCGGTCTCGGCATCGCCCTGATCCAGCAGCGCCGCGCCTGTCTCCAGCACACGCGCAAGGTGGCGGACGGACGACTTGGTTCGGGATTCGCCCATGGCATGCCTCCGCTGGCCGGCACCGCGAGATTGAGGCGCCGAGCCCGAATCGCCCGCATGATGAAGTGCTTTGGCCTTGCCTGCACACAGGAATTTGTCGCATAGCCGCGGTTGGCGGCCTGCTGGACCGGTTTACTGGAACCCTTTATCTGAGAACGCCATATTCGCGCCGCGCCAATCGTTCCTATGTATCCGCGAGTCGTTCTGGAGCCGAGATGCTGAAGTCGATCTTCACCTGGTGGAACGGCGCCACGATTGGCGCCCGTTTCGACATCGGACGTCGCGCCTCCTACGTCGGCGCGGACGACACCGGCAATAAATACTACGAGGAGCGCAAGCCGAGCCTCGAAGGCCGCAAGCGCCGCTATGTGATCTACAATGGCTACGCCGAGCCCAGCAAAGTGCCGGCCGAATGGCATGGCTGGCTGCACCACACTTTCGAAAAACCGCCGACCATCGATCCGCTGCTCCGCCGCTCCTGGGAGATCGACCACAAGCCGAACCTCACCGGCACGCTGGGCGCCTATCGCCCGCCGGGCTCGCTTGCTGAGGGTGGTGAGCGCGCGCCGAGTTCGGGCGACTATGAAGCCTGGAAACCCTGATGCGTGAATCGCTGTTCGAAACGCTCGTCGGCTTTGCCGTTGTCGCAGTGGCGGGCTTCTTCCTCGTCTTCTCGCTGTCGCAACAGTCGGGCGCGGCGACGGGCGACAGCTACGCCTTGCTCGCCAAGTTCGGTCGGGCGGATGGCGTTGGCCCCGGAACGGATGTCCGCGTCGCCGGCGTGAAGGTTGGCGCGGTCACGGCCGTCAATGTCGATCCAAAGACGCTGCGCGCCGAAGTGAAGATGAACGTCCGCAAGGACATCCTCATTCCGGCGGACTCGACTGCGCAAATCCAGTCAGACAGCCTGCTGGGTGGTAGCTACATTTTCGTGCTGATCGGCGGCGATCCCGACCTGAACCTGCCGACGGACGGCACCGGCGTGTTCGATTACACGCGCGGAACTGTCGATATCATGAGCCTGCTGCTCGAAGCCGTTGGCAACGCGTCCGGCGGAGGCGATCAAGGGGGCGGCATGGCGGAAGAGGCTCCACTATGAAACTGCTCGCAGGCCTGCTGATTGGCGGCATAACGGCCCTGGCGCTTGGCGCCGGCGCGTTCGCGCAGGACGGCGAGCCGGGCAACCGGCTGCAGCCAGCCGGCGCTGCAAAGCTCCGCGCGCTCGACAAAATCACCGGCAACTCAACCGACATCAGCGCC
>CAIKXW010000350.1 GCA_903831485.1 uncultured Alphaproteobacteria bacterium
CGAGAAGGAAAAGTGCGGCGACGACCGGACCAAACGCTGCCAGGTGGTGAACCTGTATCGCGGTGGCCAATACAAGCTGTACGTCTACGACCGGTTCGACGACGTGCGCATCGCCTTCGCGCCCGAGATGCAGGCGGCTTTTTTTGGCGGTGATCCGGACAATTTCAACTTCCCGCGCTATGCGCTGGACATGGCGCTATTGCGTCTCTACCGGAACGGCCAGCCGGTGAAATTCGCCGACCCGTTGCGGATCGATCCGGCCGGGCCAAAGGCTGGCGATCTCACCTTCGTCTCCGGACACCCAGGATCGACCGAACGCCTCCTGACCAATGCGCAGCTGGAATTCCAGCGCGACCACTTCCTGCCGTGGCGCATCGAGTATCTTGCGCAGCTCCGTGGCGCGTTGCTCAACGAGGCGACGAAAGGCGAGGAAGAGGCGCGGCAGGTCAATGACACGCTGCAGAACATCGAGAACTCGCTCAAGGTGTTCAAGGGGCAGCGCGGCGCGCTCGTGGAGCCGTCCTTCTTTGGCGAGAAGGTTGCGCAGGAGAAGCAGCTGAGAGACGCGCTCGCGTCGGATGCTTCGCTGCGCGCGAAGTATGGCGGCCCCTTCACAACGCTGGCCGGCGTCGTGGAGGCGCACAAGCGCGCCTATCTGCCATACCAGATGCTGGAGGCTCGCTTCGGCGCAGGCTCTGTGCTGCTGGCGGATGCGCGCCAGCTGGTGCGCGGCGCAGTCGAACGGGCAAAGCCCAACGGCGCCCGCCTTCCGGAATTCCCGGACCAGCGCCTGCCATCTGTCGAGCGAAGCCTGCTTGCCGAGGCGCCGATCCACCCGGCGCTCGAGAAAGTCGTCATCGCCTACTGGCTGGAAAAGACGCGCGAGTATCTCGGCCCCGACAACGCGGGCGTGAAAGCCATGTTCGGCTCACGCACGTCGCATCAGATCGCGGCGGACATCGTCGCCAATTCGCAGGTCGGCGATGCGGCTTTCCGCAAGCGCCTCTGGAACACGGGCTCTCTTGTCGCTGGCTCCAACGACCCTGCGATCGTGTTCGTGCGTATGCTCGACGATGCCGCCCGCAAGGCGCGCGCGACCTATGAGGCCGACGTCACGGGGCCAACCTCGATCGCGGCGGAGAAGGTGGCGAGCCTGCGCTTCGACGTGCTGGGCCAGAACATCTATCCGGACGCCACGTTCACGCTGCGCCTGTCCTATGGCGTGGTGCAGGGCTGGGACGACCCGGTCCATGGCAACATCGAGCCGTTCACGCAGGTCGGCGGACTCTGGAAACGCGCCACCGGCGCCTATCCGTTCAACCTGGGCAAGCGCTGGGTTGGCGCCGAGAGCAAGTTGCCGGCGGACATGCAGTATGACTTTGTCTCGACCAATGACATCATTGGGGGCAATTCAGGCTCACCCGTGCTCAACAAGGATGGCCGCATCATCGGCCTTGCCTTCGATGGCAATATCCACTCGACGGGCGGTTCCTACGGCTACGACCCCAAACTCAACCGGATGGTCTCCGTGTCGAGCCAGGTGATCGTCGGGGCGCTGAGGAATATCTACGGCGCCACGGCGCTGGCGGACGAACTTGTGAAGTAATTCGGCAAAAGGGCGGGCGGGGAAATGAACATCGAGTGGGGCTGGGACAACGCCCGCGCCTTCCTGGGCATATTGCTGATCTATGGGATCTGCTGGGCCCTGTCCGAGTCGAAGCGGAAGCTGCCTTGGCGCATCATTCTTGGCGCGACCGTCATCCAGGTAGGGTTTGCGCTTGCGCTTTATGGCGTGCCGATACTGCGCATCGGCCTCGAGAATGCCGGCGTGGTGGTCGACCAGCTGCAGGCGGCGTCGCGGGCCGGCACGGATTTCGTGTTCGGCTGGGTCGGCAACAACCAGGTCGCGAACCAGACGCTGGTCACGCAGGTTGATCCTGCAACAGGAACGCCGAAATTCCTCCCGCCGCTGTTCTTCTTCCAGATCCTTCCGCTCATCATCGTCGTCGCTGCGCTCTCGGCGATCCTCTGGCACTGGCATGTGCTGCGCTGGGTGACGAAGGGTTTTGCGTTTGTCTTCTCGAAGACGATGGGTCTGGGCGGCGCGACCAGCCTCGCAGTATCTGCCAACGTGTTCATGGGGATGACCGAAGCGCCCGTCCTCATCAAGCCCTACATTCCGCGCATGACGCGGTCTGAAATCTTCATCGTGATGACTGCAGGCTTCGCAACCATTGCTGGCTCTGTTCTCGTCATTTACGTCACCTTCCTCGCACCGGTGATGGCCAACCCGCTTCCGCAATTGCTGGTCGCCTCGCTCATGGCGGCGCCCGCGGCGGTCGCGGTGGCGCTCACCATCGTGCCGGAGACGATCGACATCCGCGAACGCGCCAGCGAACCAGACTTCGAGTATCACTCGACGATGGACGCCTTCGCGACCGGCGCCAGCGACGGCATGAAGATCGTGTTGAATATCGCGACCATGCTGATCGCTGCACTTGCCTTGCTGTACATCGTCAACGCCGTTCTCGGCGCATTCCCGCCCGTGCTGGGGGAGTCTCTGTCGCTTCAGCGGATACTCGGCTGGCTCTTCGCACCGCTAATGTACATGATCGGCGTCCCGATGGAGGAGGCTGCGAAGGCAGGCTCGATCCTCGGTGTAAAGACGGTTTTGACCGAGTTCGTGGCGTTCATCGACCTGTCGGCTGTCCCGGTCGAGGAGATGTCGGATCGCACGCGCCGAATTGTCGCGAACGCGGTTTGCGGGTTCGCCAACTTCGGTTCGGTGGGCATTCTCATCGGCGGGCTGTCGATCATTGCGCCTGAAAAGCGAGAAGTCTTCCTAAGTCTTGCCTGGAAAACCCTGATTGCGGGAACTTTTGCCACTTGCCTCTCGGGCGCCATTGTTGGGCTGCTACCTGCGAGTTTATTTGCGGGATGAGGCGGATCGGCCTAACGCGGCCGTTCAATCGACAAGACGACCGCCTAATCGGAGGGTAGAGTGCGAACAATGTATTCAACGGCGAGTTGGCTCGCTGTGGCGGTGGCCGTCGCCGCGCTGTCGTCTCCTGCGACTGCCCAGACCACTGCGGTCAACACCACGCTGGCCGACCCC
>CAIKXW010000351.1 GCA_903831485.1 uncultured Alphaproteobacteria bacterium
AGCATGACTATCTCAGATACGCCTTGGTCAGCAGGTCCGACACCAAGCCCAACTCACCACGAATGGCCACCAGCGCATCCGTGTCCAGCGATTCCGGCGTCTTCACCGCGACATCAGCGTGCAGCTTCATGATCGCCCGCGACAACTGGGACATCTGTCCCTGCTCACGCGCGCCGGGCAGCACGGCTACATGCTCGCGCAACTCCGACAGCTGGTAGTGGATCGAGCGCGGATTATCGGCATCGCAACCGAGCAGGTCCACCACGGTCGCGCGGCTGCTCGCCACGGCGTAAAGCCTGCGGTGAGTGAGCACGCTGTCGCCAACCTCCACCGCAAAGTCGAACGCGCCTTCGGGCGCCGCATCGTCTGCGAACCAGGCGAGCATCCCCGCCAGCATGCCCGCGCGCTCAAGAGACCGACCCAGCGACAGGAAACGCCAGCCTTCGAAGCGGTACATGTTGTCGTGAACGAGGCCCGAGAAGCCAGTTATCTGTCGCAGCAGCAGCCCGAGCGACCGCGCCGTTGCGTAGCCGGGCGCAATGTTCGACAGTTCGAGTCGCGCGCTCTCCGCCAGTTCGTTCAACGCCGTCCATCCATCCATCGAGAAGCGGTCGCGCACCTGGCTTGCGCTCGACGTCGCCGCGGCAATCGCCGTGCGCAGATCCTTGGTGACTTTTCGCGCCGGATCCGCGCCGAAGAATCCGGGATATTCAGTCGCATGTTTCAGCAGCGGCGTGTCCGCATGGCCGCTTTCAGCAAGGCGCACATGCCAGGCGCGAAGCAGGCGGATCAGGCCCTCGGCGCGCTCCACATAGCGCCCCATCCAGAACAGGTTGTCGGCGGCTCGGCTTGGCAACGCGCTCTGATGCAGGCGTCGGTAGGGCGCCGCCTGCGAAGGAAGCATCGTCTCGTTTCGTACGGGTTGGTCGGACACCACCCACACGTCGGCGACAGACCCGCCACGCTGCATCGCGATCGCGGTTGCATCCTGCGACTTTCCGATGCGCGCATAGCCGCCCGGCATCACGCGCCATCCGCGCGGCGTCCGCGCCAGGAACACGCGCAGGCTCATCGGCCGCGGCGCGAGCAGGCCGTCGCTGAGAACCGGCGCGGTCGACAGCGTCACGGCTTCCTGCCCCACCAGCATCGGCCCGCGCGCATCCAGCATATCTGATACGCCGACCTTCTGCGCCTGCAGGGTCGCGCCGAGCGAGGTCTTGTCCTCGCTGTCGAACAGCATGCGGGTCGACAACGCCTCGCCGATCATCATCCGGTCGGCGTGCGCGCGCACATGCGCACGTTCCGATTCCTGTCCGCACCACCATGTCGCGATGTTCGGAAGTTTCAGCGGCTCATCAAGCAGCGCTCGCGCCAGTTTCGGCATGAAGGCCAGCAGCGCGCGCATCTCAAGTATCCCGGAGCCAAGCGCATTGACCATCGCCAGATTCCCGCGCCGGATCGTGTCCACGATCCCCGGCACGCCGAGCCGTGACTGTTCGTTCAGCTCAAGCGGATCGGAATACGACGCATCGATCCTGCGCCACAACACGCTCACCGGCTCCAGCCCCGCAATCGTGCGCACCATCAGCTGCCCGTTCCGAACGGTCAGGTCCTCGCCCTCAAGCAGCATGAAGCCCAGATAGCGCGCGATATAGGCGTGCTCGAAATAGGTGTCGTTCAGCAGTCCCGGCGTCAGGATGCCGACGCGGCTCTCCGTGTCGCCGCGCAGATCGTTCATCGTGTCGCGGAAGGCGCGGAAGAAACCCGCAAGCCGCTGCACATTGTGTTCGGCATAGTAGTCGGGAAACACGCGCGTCGTCGCCACGCGGTTCTCAAGCGCGAAGCCGGCTCCCGACGGCGCCTGCACCCGATCGCCCAGCACCCACCACTGGCCATCCGGTCCACGACCGATCTCGAACGCCATGAACTGGAGGAACTGTCCCGACCGTGGACGTACGCCGACCAGCGGACGCAGCCATTCCGGCGACATGCCGATCAGGGATGCGGGCAGGTGGCCCTCGGTGACCAGTCGCTGTTCGCCATAAAGGTCCGCTGCAATCAGCTCCAGCAATCCCGCGCGCTGGATAAGCCCGTCGGAAATCGTCTTCCACTCGCTCTCGTGAATCATCACGGGCAGGTGGCTCAGCGGCCAGGCACGCTCCGTCGACTCCTCACCATACTGGCGAAAGAATACGCCCGCATCGCGCAGGTACTGATCGCCTTGATCGATGCGCCGCGCGAGCTCTTCCGGCTTCATCTTCGAAAGGTAGTCGATGAACGGTCGCCACACCGGGCGTACATTGCCGGCAGCGTCGACAAGCTCGTCCGCCACGCCGGGCAGCGGCCTGTAGCCCGCGAGCAAGCGCGACGCGGAATTAGCATTGGGTTGTGTTGCCGCCGACACCTTTGTCCCCGGAGCCTCCCCGCTTCAGCAACCCTTGTGGGGAGGTGCGGCAGGGAAGGCAACGCCTTGTTTGCGATCAGCCTTCACACCCCCGGCGCCCGCCTCAGATCAAGCGTATGCGGGAATTCCGGATGCGGCGTCTCGACGCCCAGCTGATAGCCGCCCGTCGTGTGCCCATGCCCCTCGAATCGCGCGAGGCGCCGCGCCTCCGCCTCGTTGCCGTTGACCGGGAAGGTGTCATAGCTGCGCCCGCCCGGATGGGCGACATGATAGACGCATCCGCCGATCGCCCGTCCCGTCCAGTCGTCGAAGATGTCGAACACCAGCGGCACGTTGGTCGGCAGGACAGGGTGCAGCGACAGCGGCGGCTTCCACGCCTTGTAGCGTACGCCCGCCACCGCCTCGCCATTGCCGGTGTGCGCCAGCGGCGCAGGCCTGCGATTGACGGCCACGCGATAGCGCTCCGTATTCGCCGCCGTCAGCTTGACCTGCACGCGCTCTGCGGATGAATCCGCATAGCGCACCGTCCCGCCGATCGCGCCGGTCTCACCAAGCACATGCCACGGCTCCAGCGCCTGCCGAACCTCCAGCTTCACGCCCTCGACCTCGATCTCCCCGCAGAACGGGAAGCGGAATTCAAGCTGCGCCTCGAACCATTCAGGCCGCAGGTCGAAGCCATGCGCCGAGAGATCACGCAGCAGGTCGAGGAAATCCTGCCACACAAAATGCGGCAGCATGAACCGGTCATGCAGCGTCGTTCCCCACCGCACGAGATTGCCCGTGATCGGGGACTGCCACAGCCGCGCGATGATCGCCCGCACCAGAACCTGCTGGGCCAGCGACATCCGCGCATCCGGCGGCATCTCGAAGCCGCGGAATTCCACCAGCCCTAGACGCCCCGTCGGCCCATCCGGCGAGAACAGCTTGTCGATACAGATTTCCGTGCGGTGAGTGTTACCCGACACATCGACCAGCAGATTGCGCAACAGCCGGTCCACCAGCCATGGCGGCGTGTACTGCCCGCCAGGACCACCGCCAGGGGAATGGATCTGCGACAGCGCAATCTCGAGCTCATAGAGCGAGTCGTGCCGCGCCTCGTCGATCCGCGGCGCCTGGCTCGTTGGCCCGATGAACATGCCGGAGAACAGGTAGGACAGCGAAGGCCGCTTCTGCCACAATAGCAGCAGGCTCTTCAGCACATCCGGCCGGCGCAGGAAGGGCGAGTCCATCGGCGTCGCGCCGCCGACCACCACATGGTTGCCGCCGCCCGTGCCCGTGTGCCGCCCGTCAATCATGAACTTGTCGCAGCCGAGCCGGCACTGTCGCGCCTCGTCATACAGCGTCTGCGTATTCTCCACGCATTCGCGCCAGCTCGCCGCCGGATGCACGTTGACCTCGATCACGCCTGGATCAGGCGTCACCCGCATCACATTCATCCGGGGATCATGCGGCGGCGCATAACCTTCGATGTGCACCGGGATGCCAAGCGCCTTCGCCGCCGCTTCCGCGGCCGCGACGAGTTCAAGATAGTCCTCGATCCGCTCCACCGGCGGCATGAACACGCACAGCCGTCCGCCGCGCGCCTCAACCGACATCGCAGTCCGCACAGAGCCCGCAACTTCCGAGAACGACTGCTCCTGAACCTGCTGCCGTCCGCCCTCGCTCGCCGTGAACTGCGCTCGCGCCTGTTCCGGCGCAGCATAGTCCGGCAAAGGCCCGCGCTCTTCACTCGGGTCAGCTGGGATCACATGCGGATACTGCGCAGGCGGAATCCACGTCAGCGATTCCAGCGGCAGCCGATAGCCCACCGGACTGTCACCCGGCGCAAGAAACATGTGCCCCCGCCGCAGCTTCCACTTCTCCGATTTCCAACGTCCCCTGGTGGCGACACGACCGGGCGGCGGCGCAGCGCCCTTCTTCGGCGAACCCTTGCCGACTTTCTGTGTTGTCGTCGCCTTCGCCTGCCAGCGCTGGATCGGCAGCACGTACCCGCTTGGCTCGGTCAGCCCGCGCTCGAAGACACGCGCGATGCGGTTGCGCTCTTCCGGGTCCTTCAGCTTGGAATTGTCCGGGGTCACATTCTCCGGAAGATTGCCCTCCTTGAGAATCCAGTTCGCCGGATCCTCATAGGCCGGGATCACCATCTCCGCGCCGACGCCCAGCTCCTCCGCCATCACCTTCAGCAGCTGTTCCGCCTCGACCTTCGTCGCCTTGCCGGCGCCGTTCTCGCCCGCGACCAGCTCCGGATCATGCCAGATCGGCTTCCCGTCGCGCCTCCAGTAAAGCGAGAACGTCCAGCGCGGCAGCGTCTCTCCGGGATACCATTTGCCCTGCCCATAGTGCAGGAACCCGCCGGGCGCGAAGCGATCGCGCAGGCGCTGGATCAGCTGGTCCGCCAGCTTGCGCTTGGTCGGGCCATCCGCGCCTGTATTCCACTCGTCGCCTTCGAAATCATCGATCGAGACAAACGTAGGTTCTCCACCCATCGTCAGCCGCACGTCGCCCGCCTTCAGCGCGGCATCCACCTTCTCGCCAAGCGCATCAAGCGCCGCCCATGATTCATCCGAGAACGGCCTGGTGATGCGCGGATGCTCGGCCACGCGCTTCACCGTCATCGCAAAGTCGAACGTGACGTTCGCCTGGCCCGTATAGCCGCCTGAGATCGGCGCAGCGTTCGAATAGTGCGGCGTCGCCGACAGCGGAATGTGGCTCTCGCCCGTCAGCAGGCCCGATGTCGGATCAAGCCCGATCCAGCCCGCGCCCGGCAGATAGACCTCGCACCACGCATGCAGGTCGGTGAAATCCACGCTCGTCCCCGGCGGCCCGTCGAGCGCCACGAGATCCGGCTTCAGCTGGATCAGATAGCCCGACACGAACCGCGCCGCGAACCCCAGCTGGCGCATCGCATTCACCAGCAGCCAGCTCGAATCCCGGCACGAGCCCGACGCCTTTTCGAACGTCTCCTCCGGCGCCTGCACGCCGGGCTCCATGCGGATCAGGTAGGTGATCTCGCGCGCCACCCGTGCATTCAGGTTCACGATGAAGTCGACCGTGCGGATCTTCTCGCGCGATTCCGTCGACAGGAATTTCTGAAGGAGCGGCCCCAGCGGCTCAAGCTTCCGGTAGATCGCCAGATCATCCACCAGCTCCGGCGGATACTCGAAAGGATAGTTTTCCGCGCTCGGTTCCACGAAGAAGTCGAACGGATTGTAGACCGTCATGTCGGCGACGAGATCGACCTCGATCTTCAGCTCGCGCACCGGCTCGGGAAACACATACCGCGCCAGCCAGTTGCCGTAGGGGTCCTGCTGGTAGTTCACGAAATGCTTGTCGGGGCTTACCTTCAGCGAATGCGAGATCACCCTCGTCCGCGAATGCGGGGCAGGGCGCAGCCTGATGATCTGCGGTCCCATCACGACCGGCTGGTCGTATTTGTAGTGGGTGAGGTGGTAGATTGCGGCCTTGATCGACATGGGCCGCAGCGTTCCACAAACCGCGCGCCGGGGCCAGCACTAGTCGGGCCGCCTGGGGGTTCTGCACAAAGTCCGGGCGCCTGTCGCTTGCCCCAGCTTGGCCTCCGCCCGCCGCATGCTACCCTCCCGCCCAGGGAGAAACATATGAGCCAGCCCAGCCTCGTGCGCGGCGTCACAGAACCCGCGCTACTCGAACACACGATCGGCGACGCCCTCCTGCGCGCCGCCCGGACGTGGCCCGCGCAGGAAGCCCTCGTTTCGGTCCATCAGGGCATCCGCTGGACCTACCAGCAATTCTCCGACGCCGTTGACCGCCTCGCCGCCGGCTTTCTGGCGCTCGACCTCCAGCCCGGCGACCGCGTCGGCGTCTGGGCCCCCAACTGCGCCGAGTGGACGCTGGTCCAGTTCGCCACCGCCCGCGTCGGCCTCATCCAGGTCAACATCAATCCTGCCTATCGCCTGTCCGAGGTCGAATACACGCTCAACAAGGTCGGCGTGAAGGCGCTGGTCTGCGCCGAAAGCTTCAAGACCTCGCACTATGTCGCGATGATCAACGAACTCGCGCCCGAGATCGCGGCATCGCAGCCCGGCCATCTCCGCGCAAAGCGCATGCCCGCCCTGCGCCACGTCATCCAGATCGGCGGGGCCCCGGCGCCCGGCTGGCGCGCCTTCGCCGACATTGCAGGTCTGGCGACCGACGCGCATGTCAACCAGATGGGAGCCATAGCCGCGAAGCTCGACCGCAACGAGGCGATCAACATCCAGTTCACCTCCGGCACCACAGGCCTGCCGAAGGGCGCGACGCTTTCCCACCGCAACATCCTTAACAACGCCTTTTTCGTGGGCGAGGGGATGGGCCTCAAACCCGGCGACCGTCTGCTGATCCCGGTGCCGCTCTATCACTGCTTCGGCATGGTGATGGGCAATCTCGCCTGCGTCGTTCACGGCGCCACGATGGTCTACGCCTCCGAAGGCTATGAGCCGCTGGCGGTCCTCAAGACGGTAGAGGCCGAGCGCTGCACCGGCCTCCACGGCGTACCCACCATGTTCATCGCCGAACTTGAACACCCCGACTTCGACACGTTCGACCTGTCATCCCTCCGCACCGGCGTCATGGCAGGCTCGCCCTGCCCGATCGAGGTGATGAAGAAAGTCATCGACCGCATGAACATGCATCAGGTCGGGATCGGCTACGGCATGACCGAAACCAGCCCCGTCTCCTTCCAGACCGCGATGGACGATCCGCTGGACCGCCGCGTCTCCACCGTTGGCCGCGTGCAACCGCACCTCGAAGTGAAGATTGTCGACGAAGAGGGCGCAACCGTCCCGCGCGGCCAGCCCGGCGAACTCTGCACGCGCGGCTATTCCGTCATGATCGGCTACTGGGACGATCCGGAAAAAACCGCGGAAGCCATCGATCCGGAAGGCTGGATGCACACCGGCGACCTCGCCACCATCGACGAGGAGGGCTATTGCAACATCGTAGGCCGCATCAAGGACATGGTCATCCGTGGCGGCGAGAACGTCTTCCCACGCGAGATCGAGGAATACCTCTTCCGCCATCCCAAGATCGAGGACGTGCAGGTCATCGGCGTGCCCGACCCGAAATACGGCGAGGAAATCTGCGCCTGGATCAAGCTCCGCGCCGGCGAGATCTCATCGCGCGAAGAAATCGCCGCTTTCTGCAAGGGCCAGATCGCCCACTACAAGATCCCCCGCTATGTGAAATTCGTGGACTCCTTCCCGATGACCGTCACCGGCAAGATCCAGAAATTCGAGATGCGCAAGGCGATGATCGCCGAACTCGGCCTCGCGGAAGCAAAGACGGCCTGAACGTCGTCTACCGGCCGGCCGGCGCGACCTCGTCGCGCGCGCGTTCGAACTCGCTGACGCCTGCCTGCCCCTGCTTGTCGATTGCAGCCCATTCTTCCCTTGTTCGGCAGATACGCTCGGTCACGTTCGAGCCTGTCATCGCGATGCGCTTGCAGACCTTGTCGGCCCCAGCCGACGCTGCCGCTTTGTCGTTGGATACCGGCGAGGCGCAGGCCGAGAGCAATCCGGCAACGAGGATAACAGCAAGGCGCATGTCTCGGCTCCAGTCCAGCGCAACAACGATCAGGTCAGACAGCTGAGACGCTAGGGGCCCGGCGGGCTGTTGTGCAAGGTGGCGGAATTCATTTCCTCTGCCGTCAGCGTGGCATCGGCGGGCAACGGACATCCAGGTCCGGGAAGGGCGAACGCCGGGTTCGTGACGAACCTCTCATCCGTCAGCGACTCCAGAAAGGCCACCAGCGCCGCCACCTCGCCATCGATCACCGTCTGCCCCAGCCGCGGATCATCCCCGCCGCCCGCAAAGTGATGCCGCACCGCGCCCTCAAGTCTCGCCACCTCGCCATCGTGCATATACGGCGCCGACAGCGCCACATTACGCAGTCCCGGCGTACGAAACTTTCCGGCGTCCTCAGGCTTCTGCGTGATGCGCATCAGCCCCGCATCCTTGCCGTCAGCGGGCAAAGACAGCCGATGAAACGCCTCCTGCGGCTTGCGCCCGCCAAGCGCCGCATCGGTGAAATGCGGCCCCGCATGACAGCTCGCGCACTGCTTTTCTTCGAACAGCGCCGCGCCTCGCTTCGCCTCGTCCGAAATCGCCGACACATCCCCACGCCGCCAGCGATCATACGGCGCATCGAGCGACACCAGCGAGCGCTGGAACGCCGCTAGCGCCATCGTGATCGTGTCCATGTCGATCTTGCCCCCGCGCTCGGGAAACGCCGCGCGGAACATCTGCGGATAGCACGCCTGATCGCCCAGTCGCTGCGCCAGCGCGCCTTCCGGCTTGCCGCCAAATCCCATCTCCACTGGCACGAACCCTTCGATCGGGATCAGCGCCTGATGCTCCAGCGTGTCGACATGCGGCCCGCCCCAGGTCAGCGAGCTCATCCATGCGAGGTTCGCCAGCGTCTGGATATTCCGCTCGCCGGGCGTTCCGTCAAATCCGGCCCGCGTCTTGTTCGGATCGGTAAAGCCGCGCTTCTGCTCATGGCATGTCGCGCAGCTCATCGTGCCGTCCCACGACAGGTCGCCATCATAGAACAGCCGCCGCCCCAGCTCGATCTTGATCGGCGTCGGCGGATTGTCAGCCGGGAAGGGCACCGCCATGTCCGCCGCCGGCCACGGCTCCATCGCCGGGGCCACCGGTTGCGCGCAGGCGCTCGCAAGAAGCGCCACGCACATCGCAGTCAAGCCACTCAACAGGACCGGGCGCACGCACGTCTCTCCACAAGTCATACAGCCCGTATACCCGTCCGGCGCCGGAACGGAATGCAAGCCGGTGTGATCTTCGGAGCTTACGCAGGTTTCTTTGAGCGCCGTGAAACTACTTCCGGGTTCCGGTGTTCTTGTCCTGTCACGGCGGCCTCCCATCCGTCCCCCCCCGACCCCAAGAGGCGGCCGTGGCAACAAGTCAAGCGGGCGGCGCCAGACCAGCGCCGCCCGCTCTGGCTTTGGCCGTCCGTCTCAGGCCCGCGCCATCATCGCATCCCGAACGCGGTCGCGATACCGGATGCACTCGGCGATGTAGCTCCGGTACATCTCCACCCCCACTTCCTCGCTCTCCGTGCAGGGCAGCAGCATGTCGCCATCCGACTTGAAGTTCCCGTCCCAGCGCATCAGCTCTTCGTCGCTCATGCCCGTGTCGAACGTCTTCAGCTTCGCATCCGGCATCGCGTCAAAATAGGCGCACAGGTTGATCCCCGCCTCGGTGCGCGGCTCGAACGGCGGCTCGCCCTCGAAATTCCAGCTGGGTTCGCTCACGCGTGCTGCACCCAGCCATGATAGTCATTGTCGCGCAGCCCGCCGCGATCGAGATACGCCTGCTTCACGCGCGACAGCGCATCCGCGGGCAGGGCGTTCCGCGCCGCCTTCACATCGACGCCGTAAAGCTTCGCAGCATTCAGCCCGAAAATCTTCGCGCGATCCTCGTCAGTTATCTTGGTGTAGCCATGCTTCTCGCATAGCTCGTCCGAGATCTGGAACCGCTTGAACGCATCGATCCCCCATTGCGGCGAGCCCCACCACAGGCAGTCCGTCCCCCACACCACATGGTCCGCGCCATAGGTCTTGATGTTGAGCCCCATGCCATGCATCGCCATGACAGGGTCCTGGATCGCCAGCGTGTTGAAGAACGATCCCACCTCCGGATAGACGTTGTTGATCTGCGGGTTCTTCCGTTTGATATCCATCAGCACCTTGTGCCACAGGAAGTCGCCCGTCTCCGGATTGTACTCGTTCATCGCCTTCCAGTCCGGCCCATCCGATGCGCCATGCTTCAGAGCAGAGTGGTAGACTACGAAGTTAAAGTCCGGATTGCGCAGCGCCGCCTTCTCGATGTCCTTGGGATTGGCGAGGTGGCCAAGCGTTCGCGACTGGTAGGAATAGCCCTTGTGCACCGAGAGCAGCTTCATCCCGCGCTTGCGTGATTCCTCGATGAACCACTGAGCATTGTCATCATCGAGCTGGAAGCCATTCCCCGTCCGCGCCGGGTCCGTGTGGCAATACCACTTCCACGAATTGATCTTGTAGACATTCAGCTCGCGCTCCATCTGCTCGAGCGTTGCAGCCTTGTCGATCGAGTTGGTCGCCGTGTTCCAGTAATGGTTCGGCGCCAGATTTCCCTGGCAAAGCGCCCGCTGCGATCCCGCCATCGCGTTCAGCTCATTGCGCGACTTCGCCATCAGCCAGCTCGGCAGGATCGCCCCGCGCGGCGTGCGCTCGGCATCCACCAGCACGCGCCCATCCGGCGCCCGCTGCTCTTCCTTGCCCGGCACGCCCGAGATCACCACCATCGCCGTCTCGGAATCGAGGAACATCTCCTTGGTGAAGGTGCGGAAGGAGTACGACTCCACATCGTCCTTCAGGCTGAAGCCCATGTTCCGCGCCGTCTCCGAGTTCCGGAAGCTCAACGCGATCCCGTTCGAATAGTGCGCCTGCACGTCGATAACGAAGAACTTGCCCTTCTGGCCATTGGCCTTGACCGTCTCGGTCTCGCGCGGCTCGAACTGCTCGTCTTCGCCCACCTCGAACGCATCCTGCCCATAGACGCAGTTGGACGCGAGAAACGCGGTCGCCAGGCCCATGGATGAGGCCATGTAGCCCCGCCGGCTCATGCCGATCTTCTTCGCGTTGCGTGTCCCCCATTCCATGATGAGGCTTTCAACCTGCTTCTGCTTTTCCGTCTGCGGCCGGGGTATGAATTCCTCGTTCGACACCACCTGCGTCGGAATGGGCGAGTCCACGCCCATCATCCGGTCGCGCTCACCCTTGCGAATCCACATGGCGTTCTCCCGTGCTGGCGCATCTTGCTGTGCGCCAGTCTGTCGTTGTTTTGCGCATAGTCTGCACACTTTCGCACGCAAGGGAATTGCCGCTGAGCCGCCCATTGCCGATGAAGTGAATTGGCGTGTTTGCGCGGCCTGCCCTAAGCCCTCTATGGCAACGGCGATGCATCATTGCGCTCTGCGCCCAGGTCGCTCTATTCATATTCGTCAGAAGGTGAGCGATCGTGCTCGCGAAGCTGAAGGCGACGCAATGCTCCGTGCCGTCCTGGGACTTTTCTTGCTAGCGGTATCGGCCATGCCTGCTGCCGCGCAGGGCTACTCGGAGGGGGAGGCCGGTCGTATCCGCGCTGCCACGGAGCGGTTCGTGGTCATCGCTCCGGTCGACGGAAGGACGGGCGCCAATCTCACACACGAGGTCAAGCCCATCAGCAGCAGCAAGACGCTGCCTGCGGTCTATCTCGACCCCGAATTCTGCGCAGCCGCGATCCGCTCCGCAGGTAAATCGGACGTCACGGTCGGCGTTCCCAACAGCGGTGCGGACGCAATTCTTGCCACGCATGGCGAAGTCGCGTGGTTAGCCGAAGAATCGGATGTGTTCGGAGCAAGGGTATCCTTTCCCGCGAACAATGGCGGCCAGCAGGTCACCGTCGATGTTGGCGGTCGCGCCGTCGTTCCATTCTACGCCAGCCGGAGTGAAGCTGAAGAGACTCAGGAGCTTGCCCAGAAGGCGCTGGGCGGATCTGCTTCGGTAACGCTGGGGTCTTATCCGCTTGACGGTGTGATCCAGCAGATCGCCTCGGGTGGCATGCCGAACGCCTACCTCGTGTCTCCCGCCGGAATGTTCGCCTGGGTCGACGCGTATGGGCGCGGCGCCCGCCTCATCGGCAGGGACTGGCAAGGCGACGGGAATTGAGATCGCGGGAGGCCGACATGAAGAGCGTAACGGTCATCGACCACCCGCTGGTCCAGCATAAGCTCACGCTGATGCGCGACCGCACCACGTCCACTGCTGGCTTCCGCACGCTGTTGCGCGAGATCGCGCATCTGCTCTGCTACGAAGTCACCCGCGACATCGAACTCGAAACCACCGACATCGAAACCCCGATGGGCCCGATGACCGCGCCGATCATCAAGGGCAAGAAGCTGGTCTTCGCGTCCATCCTCCGCGCCGGCAACGGCCTGCTCGACGGCATGCTTGATCTCGTCCCCGCCGCCCGCGTCGCCCATATCGGCATGTATCGCGACCACGACACGCTCGAACCCGTCGAATACTATTTCAAGGCGCCGGGCGAACTCGGGAACCGCCTCGTCATCGCCGTCGATCCCATGCTCGCCACCGGCAACTCCGCCATCGCCGCGATGGAGCGCCTCAAGCAACGCGGCGCCAACCGCATCCGTTTTCTCTGCTTGCTCGCCGCCCCCGAAGGCATCGGCAAATTCACCGCCGCCCACCCCGACATCCCGATCTACACCGCCGCCATCGACAGCCACCTCAACGACAAGGGCTACATCGTGCCGGGTCTTGGCGACGCAGGCGACAGGATGTTCGGAACGAAGTAATGACTGCCGCATGACCACCGAACCGTTCTGGAAAACCAAGAAACTGCACGAGATGTCCGACCCGGAGTGGGAATCGCTCTGCGATGGCTGTGGAAAGTGCTGCCTGGTGAAACTCGAGGACGAGACCACGGGCGACCTCTACATCACGAAGCTCCATTGCAAGCTGTTCGACAACAAGTCCTGCCAGTGCAAGGACTACCCCAACCGCAAGCAGTTCGTGCCCGTGTGCGTGAAGCTCACGCCCGAAGTCGTCTCCACCGTCGATTGGCTGCCGCAGACCTGCGCCTACCGCCTCGTCCACGAAGGAAAGGATCTCTACGACTGGCACCACCTCGTCAGCGGTGACCGCGAAACCATCCACCGCGAGAACTATTCCTGCCGCAACAAGACGGTCACAGAGGAAGGTGTCGATGACGAAGACGCGTTCGACTACGTCATCGACTGGTTCCACGGCCCGCCCAAACGACGGAAGCTGCGGCGAAGCTAGCCGCTACTGCTGCCCGCCCGGCGCCGTCGGGACCGGAAATCCCCGATCCCGCAGCAGCGCATCCGGCGTCGCATCGCGCCCACGGAAAGCGCGATAGGCCTCGCCCGGGTCAACCGCGTTGCGCACGGTGAAAAGGTTGGCGACCATCTTTTGCGCCAGCTCCTTGTCGTAGAAGCCGCCCGGCGCCCCGACGAACGCCTCAGCCGCATCCGCCGTCAGCACCTCGGCCCAGAGATAGCCGTAGTATCCGGCCGCATACCCCTCGCTCGAAAAGACATGCCCGAACTGAGGCGAGCGGTGCCGCATCGGAATCTCCTTCGGCATGCCGAGCTTGGCCAGCTCCTCCTTCTCGAAGGCGCGCGGATCGAGGTCGGCCGGATCGACCGTGTGATAGCGCATGTCCATGATGGCGGAGCCCAGAAACTCCACCGTCTGGAATCCCTGGTTGAACGTCGCCGCCTTGTTGATCTTGTCGATCAGCTCTTTCGGCATCGGCTCGCTCGTCTGGTAGTGACGGAAATACTTGTTCACCACCTGGTCCGTCAGCAGCCAGCGCTCCAGAAGTTGCGAGTGGAATTCGGTGTAATCACGCACGCCTCCGTTCAGTCCCGGATACTCGACGGTCGACGACAGCCCGTGCAGCGCATGTCCGAATTCGTGGAAGAACGTCTCCGCATCGTCAAACGAGATCAGCAACGGTTCACCCGGCGCCGGCTTCACGAAGTTCGAGTTGTTCGACGACAGCGTCGTCACCGGCCCGTCGAACGTCGAATGCGACCGATAGCTCGACGCCCAGGCGCCCGATCGTTTTCCCTGCCGCGCATACGGATCAAGATACCAGTAACCGACATGCTTGCCCGACGCCTTGTCGGTCACCTCCCAGACACCCACATCCGCATGGAAGACAGGGATCGAGCCAGCGGCAACCGGCGCAAATCCGAACCCGAACAGTTCCCCGGCAACATAGAACATCGCCTCGCGCAGCTGGTCGAGTTGCAGATACGGCTTCAGCTGCTCGCCATCGAGATCGTATTTCGCCTTGCGCACCTTCTCCGCATAGAAGCGATAATCCCACGGCTCGATGGTGATCTTCGCGCCTTCGCTGGCGGCTAGCGCCTGCATGTCCGCGATCTCTTCCTTTGCGCGCACGACTGCTGGCCGCCAGACAGCTTCCATCAGCGCAGTCGCCGCCGCCGGGTCCGGCGCCATGTTGTCCTGCAGCTGCCAGTCCGCGTAAGTCTTGTAGCCAAGCAGCCCGACGCGTTCGTGCCGCAGCTTCAGGATCTGTGCGATCACCGCGTTATTGTCATTCGCATCGCCATTGTCGCCGCGCGAATAATAGTTGCGCCACACCTGCTCGCGCAGCTTGCGCTCGGTGGAGTAGGTAAGAAATGGGTCCATCGACGAACGCGTGTTGGTCACAGCATACATGCCCGGCTTGCCGAGATCGGCAGCCGTCGCCTTCGCCGATGCGACATAGCTCGCGGGCAGGCCGCCGATCTGCGCAGGCGTGAGATACGTAACCCAGCCTTCCTCATCCGCCAGCAGGTTGTTCGAGAATTTCGTTTGGAGCTCGGCGAGCTCCTTGTTGATCGCCGCATAACGATCGCGCTTCTCGGCCGTCAGCTCGGCGCCGTTCAGCTGGAAGCGGTCATGGACCAGTTTCAGCAACCGTGCCTGATGCGGAGTGAGTTTCAGGTTTGCCTGATCGTCATGCAGCGCCTTGATGCGCGCAAACAGCGCCGCATTCTGCGTGATCTTGCTCTGGTACTCAGAGAGCTTCGGCGCCATCTCGCCTTGCACGGCGCGGAATTCCGGCGTCGAAAGATTCGACGACCAGATGCCGAAGTAAGTCATCGCCCGGTCGAGCGCCTCGCCCGCGCGCTCCATCGCGACGATGGTGTTCTCGAACGAAGCCTTCGCGGGGTTGTTCGCGATCGCATCGATCTCGGCAAGGTGCGCCGCCATTCCCGCTTCCATCGCGGGTTTCAGCTGGGCAAGGTCCATCTTGTCGAAGGCCGGCTGTCCGCCATGTTCGCCCGCCCATTCCGCCAGCAGCGGATTGCTTGTCAGCTGCGCCGTCGTCGCCTCGTCATAGGTCGCGGCCGGCACAGTCGTCGGGTCCTCCGCCGGTCCGCAGGCGGCGAGAAGCGCGATGGCGCTCAGGGACGAAAGAAGCAGGCGGCGCATGGAAACCCTCCGAAATCCGAAGGGCAGACCTTACCCACAAAGGGCATGTTGGCCAGACCAACTCATCCGATTGTGCGCCGATGATGAAACGTCAGTCCGCGATCGACCGCTGGCTCTCATAGGCCAGCCGGGCCATGTCGCCGAACCGCAGCTCCATCGCGCGGATCAGGTTGTCCAGCGCCTCGCGCTCCGGATTCCGGCCGCCGTCGAACAGGTTCAGCGGATCGCGCGGCGGGACGTCGGCATGCGCAGAGGCCAGCGGCATCCCGCCACCGACATCCAGAAGGTGCGCTTCTCCGCTGGCGCGCCCGTCCTTGTCGAACTCGCCCTGCAGCCAGGCAAACGTGTCGCCGAACCAGCCCTGTGGGGGCGCATAAATCTTCTGGCCGTCGTGGGTCGAATAAAGGATCACCTGGTTGTATCCCGACTTCATCGCGGCTTGCCGCGCCACCATCGCACAGTTCGCGCCGCCCTCGATCTTCGGCAGCCCGCCGCCGAGCATGTCGCCCGGCTGTATCGGCGCAAGCGCATCGACCATTCCGCCCATTCGCCCAGCCATGTGCGTCCAGGCGGCCTGTTCGCCGGACCGGATATGCACGAAGCCATCAGGGGACACCCGCGCATAGGCGATGCGCAGCGGGAAGCTGACCAACGGCGCAGCGAAGGCAGCTGGGGTAGCCAAAGCGGCGCCAAGGCCGGCCAGGCCGAGGCGCAGCGCCCCGCGTCGTGAGAGCGAAACCTGACGGATATCCATGCGGCCCAAGGTCTGGCGCGTTGGTTTCCGCCTCATTAACTTCCAGCGTGTTCCTAATCCGTTCGAGACTTGCGACCCCAGACTTGTGACAATGACGGAATGGTTCAGATGATTCGAATCCTCGGCATCGACCCCGGCCTCCGCCACACCGGCTGGGGCGTCATCACGCTCGACGGTCCGCGCCTCGGCTGGATCGCCCACGGCGTGATCAATCCCGATCC
>CAIKXW010000352.1 GCA_903831485.1 uncultured Alphaproteobacteria bacterium
TCCCCGAAGGCTGGCGCATCACGAAAGTCGGCGCTGGCGGTGTCTCGCCTGAACAGCCAATAACCTGTCCGGCGCCCACCGCGCCTTGAAACGGACGGGTGAGACCTACCGCAGGTCCGCCAGCCGATCCTTCGTGATCCCGGCCACGCTCGTCACGCCACACTGCCGCATCGTCGCGAGCAGCTCCTCGTCCAGAAGGCGCAGCGCGATGCCAACACCGTCTTCCCCGAACGCACCGAGCCCCCACACATAAGGCCGCCCCACGCAGACCATGCTGGCGCCAAGCGCGAGCGCCTTGAACGCGTCCGAGCCGCGCCGGATGCCGCCATCGATCAGGATCGGCACGCGCCCATTCACGACCGCCGCGATTTCCGGCAGCACATCGAGTGTGCCAACGAGGCTGTCTTCGGCGCGCCCGCCATGGTTGGAGACGATGATCCCGTCGACGCCGCGTGCAATCGCAAGCTCCGCATCCTCTCCCGTCATCACGCCCTTCACCAGCAGCCGTGTCTTCACCAGGTCGCGGAGGCGCGAGACATAGTCCCACGTCAGCGCGTTGCTGTTCGGCGAGACTGCTCCCGTCATGTCGATACCGTCGAACATCCTCTTGCGCGAGAAATCGTATCCGTTGCGCGGCGCATGGCATGTGCTGCACGTCCGCGTGTCGCTGCGCGCGAACAGCGCTTGCGTCTCCCGCCGGTTGCCGCCGCCCAGAAGGTCGATCGTGAACACGATCGCCCCGGCGCCGGACGCCTGCGCACGCGCGATCATCTTCTCGCCCAGCGCCGGGATGTTCGTCGTGTAAAGCTGCTGCCACACGGGCTTGCCGTGCGCCTTCATCACGTCTTCCAGCGACACGGTCGTCAGCGCGGACAGCATCTGCAGCGCCTTCCGCTTGCCAGCCGCCGCGCCCACCGCAGCCTCGCCATCCGCATGGAACGCCCTCTGGCTCGACACCGGCGACAGCGCGATGGGTGAGTTGTACGTCTGCCCGAACAGGGTCGTCGCAAGGCTCACGCGCGATACGTCCACCAGCCTGCGCGGCCTCAGCCCCCACACGTCATAGGCAGACCTGTTCGCAGCGACTGTGCGATCATCCTGCACGCCGCCAGTCAGATAGCCCCAGTGCGCCGGCGGGATCAGCTCCTTCGCACGCGCCTCCAGTTCGAACACATTGAGGATGTCGCGAGCATCGGCGATGGCGCTCGCTGCGCCCCGTTGCGCCAGTGCTTGCCCCGCGCCCAGCGCCCCCGCCGCAAGCGGCGCCGCCGCCAGCCACTGCATGAAGCGCCGCCGGTCTGTGTGATCCGCCATGCGTCCCTCCCGTGTCGGGAAGGATCATCAACCGCCCTTCTCCGCTTGGAAAGGGCAGGTGGCGCTGAACAGCTAGATCTTGTTGTCCTGATCCACCTGCGGATCATTCGCCGCCACCACGGTGAACGCGCCGGTGTCCTCATCGCGCCAGTGCAGCTCGCCCTTGCCGATGGAAAACCACGCGCCGTTCAGCGCCAGCTGCCCGCGCTCGAACGCTGCGCGCACGAACGGGAAGCTCGTCAGGTTCTTAAGCGACTGGCCGACCGCGCCATGCTCCACCGCTTCCTGCCAGTCGCTGCGCGGTATCGCTTCGTTGCGCA
>CAIKXW010000353.1 GCA_903831485.1 uncultured Alphaproteobacteria bacterium
ATCCATGCGCTCGACCTTCGAGCCGAGCATCGTCCAGAAAGCCGCCAGCCGATCCGCCGCTGCGACATACTCCGCCGACCCGCCCTGCTCCGGCGTGAGGATGCACCAGCGTCCCTGGAACAGCGACGCAAACCCCGCATCAGGCCCCGACTTTTCGGTCCCCGCGATCGGATGCCCCGGGATGACATGCACATCCGCACGCCCCAGCGCCCGCCAGTCGCGCGCGACATTGCCCTTCACCGATCCCACATCGGTGAGAATCACGCCCGGCTTCATCGCGCCAATGCTCGCCCGCGCCGTCGCCGCCATCGCGCCCACGGGCACGCAGTGGAAGACCGCATCCGCCTCGCGGACCGCATCCTCGATCGAGACCGCAGGCCTGCCGAAACCGATCTCGCCGGCGCGCTTCAGCGCATTCGCATTGCCGTCGAACAGCACGACGCCGCCGGCCGCGCCCGACTCCAGCGCCGCACGCGCGATCGAACCGCCGATGAGCCCGACGCCGATGATCGCAATCTGGTTGAAAACAGCTTTGCTCACTTGCCCAGGAATTCCTTGAGCAGCTTCAGCGCCGCGTCATTGCCCTCGACCGTACCGACCGATATCCGCAGGTGGTTTGGCATGCCATAGCCGCCAAGCCCGCGCAGCGAGATCCCGCGATCCTTCAGATAAGCGAGCGCCTCCGCCGCCGTCTTGCCTTTCGCCTCCGGAAACTTCGCCACGACGAAATTGCCGACGCCATCGATCAGCTCAAGCCCAAGCGCCTTCAGACCATTAGCCAGCCGCACCATCTCGCGCTCATTGTGAAGCAGCGACTCTTCCGTGAACGCGTCGTCCTCCAGCGCCGCGATCGCCGCCGCCTGCGCCGGCAGGCTGACGTTGAACGGCATGCGCACGCGCTCGATCGCATCGACTATGTGCGGCGGCGCATAGCCCCAGCCCACGCGCAGGCCCGCAAGCCCGTAGAGCTTCGAGAACGTCCGCGTCACGATCACATTGCTCGACTGCGAGGCCAGTTCGATGCCCGATGCATAATCGTTCTTCTTCACGAACTCCGCATAGGCGCCATCGAGCACCAGGAGCACATGCGGCGGCAAGCCGGCATGCAGACGCTTGATCTCGTCATACGGGAGGTAAGTGCCGGTCGGGTTGTTGGGGTTGGCGAGCCACACCATCTTCGTCTTCGGCGTGACGGCGGCGAGAATCGCATCCACGTCCGCCGTGAAATTGTCTTCTGCGACCGTGACCACGCTCGCTCCCTGCTGCTGCGCGATGATCGCGTAGATCGCAAAGGCGTGCTTCGTGTTGATGCTCTCGTCGCCCGGCCCGAGATAGGCGCGGCCCAGCATCAGGAAGATGTCGTCAGACCCCGCGCCCAGCACCAGCCGCGAGGCGTCGAGTCCATGCTTCCTGGCCAGCGCCGCCTTCAACTCGCGAGCCGCGCCATCGGGATAGAGCTCCATCTTCGCCGCGAGGTCTGCGTAGACCTTTTTCGCACGCGGGCTCGCGCCCAGCGGGTTCTCGTTCGAGGCCAGCTTGTAGGTCTTGCCGCCAGTGTTCTTCGGCGCCTCGCCGGGAACATACGCGTTCACGCCGGCAAGCTGCGGCAAAGGCTTGGGATGATCAGTCATTGGCGAGCCCCGTATCAGGGCCGAGGCCGTACCCCGACAACCCGCAGGGCGTCCAGCCCCGCAAGCCGGGCAAGCTCGATCCGGCGATCGTCCGGCGCGACATACTCCGCGATGCGGATCAGCGCGAGCGAGCGCGCCCGTGTCACCACTTCAGCCCTGAGGCCCACCTCCGCCAGAAGCTTCTCCGCCGTCCAGTGGTCGTCATGTGCAGTGGCCAGCATCTCGTCATCGCCAGACGACTCGATGGGCAGGCGGCCAACGATGGCGACCTGCGGAATGCCCGGCGTGGTGGTCGGCAGGGCCGGCCAGCCGGCAACGATCTTCAGGTCGTGAAAGCGGCTCTCGTTCAGCATCGGCCACCACTGTCCGCCGCCGGCATGTTCCGGCCACGGAATGCAGGCCAGCGTGCCCGGCGTCGTCATGACGCGCTCGAGCGCATCGCGAATGCCCACGACGGGCTGCAGGTCTGGTCCGAACCCGAAATAGCCGCGCCCGGCTTCAAGCGTCAGCGAGACATCGCCCCCTGCCACGAACACGGCCTTCAACCCCCGGGCCGCAGCCACGTCGCCGCACAGCGACCGCCACATGCGGGCCACCGCATCTGCCGGCGCGCCGGTGACGGCCGCCTCCCGGCTAAGCCTCCGCATCTCGGCCGCTTCACGCGCAGGCCGAAAGCCGATGCCGCCGCTGGCCGGCAGCGGCGCATCACGCATCTCGCGCCATTTCTGGCCCAATGCTGCCAGAAAGCCGTCTTCAGAGGCCCCTGACGAAGGATGGAAGCTATCTGCGGCCATCATGCTCTACTACCTGCGCGCTCCCCAGCGCGCTTTGTCATACGACATATTGGGCCGGTTCAGAACCCTCCAGCAGGTGAGTCTTGCAGCCGACGCGCGAATGCTTCATTCCGGCTCCTTCATTAGTCTGGGACCTGAACGAGGTTCGCTAACCATGAATGCGCCCGCCCGCACCCTCAGCGGGGCGGATGGGCTGAAACGCCTGTCCGTCGCCACGCCTGACCAGCCGCTCCGGCTGGACAGCGGCCGCACGCTCGAAAACGTCGAGATCGCCTACGAAACCTGGGGCGAACTCAACGCCGACAAGAGCAATGTCGTCATCGTCTGCCACGCTCTCACCGGCGACCAGTTCGCCGCCAGCCCCAACCCGGTCACGGGCCGCCCGGCCTGGTGGGACCTCGTCGTCGGCCCCGGCCTGCCCGTCGACACCGACCGTTTCTTCGTCATCTGCTCGAACGTCCTCGGCGGCTGCATGGGATCGACCGGCCCGGCCAGCCGCAAGCCTGACGGGACCTACTGGGGCACCGACTTCCCGGTCATCACCATCGCCGACATGGTCCGCGCCCAGATCGCGCTGCTTGATCGTCTGGGCATCGAAAACGTCTTCCTCGCCATCGGCGGATCGATCGGCGGCATGCAGGTCCTCGAATGGACCGTGCAGGCGCGCGACCGCGTTTTCGCCGCCATCCCCATCGCCGTCGCCGCACGACAGTCGGCGCAGAACATCGGCTTCTACGAGACCGGCCGCCAGGCGATCATGGCCGACCCGAACTGGCGCAATGGCAACTACCTCGCCGAGGGCGTGCGCCCGGAGCGCGGCCTCGCCGTCGCCCGCATGGCGGCGCACATCACCTACGTGTCCGAGAGCGCGCTGAAGCGGAAGTTCGACCGGCGCCTGCAGGATCGCACGACCAAGACGTTCGGCTTCGACGCCGACTTCCAGATCGAAAGCTACCTGCGCCACCAGGGCCAGACCTTCGTCGACCGGTTCGATGCGAACTCCTACCTCTACATCACCCGGGCGATGGACTATTTCGACATCGCCGCCGAGCATGGCGGCGTGCTGGGCAATGCGTTCAAGGGCCTGCACACGCGCTTCTGCGTCTTCTCCTTCTCCACCGACTGGCACTACGCGCCGGAAGAAAACCGCCAGATCGTCCGCGCACTCAACGCCGCCGGGTGCGAGACCAGCTACGTCAACATCGAGACCGACAAGGGCCACGACGCCTTCTTCGTCGAGGAGCCTGAATTCTGGGCCGGCCTGCGCGGCTTCATAGATGCAGCCGCCTCCGCGCGCGGGCTCAAGAAGCGGAGCGCCCCATGACGGCGACCACCGCCCCCGGCATCCGCCGCGCCGACCACATCGCGATCTCGAAATTCATCAACCGCGGCGACCTGGTGCTCGACGTCGGCTGCGGCGACGGACAGCTGATGGAGCTGCTCCAGCACGATCGCGGCGCCCGCACGCGCGGGCTGGAGGTCGAACAGGTCGGCGTCAATCGCTGCGTCGCCAAGGGCCTCGCCGTCGTGCAGGGCAATGCCGACGACGACCTGCCCGTCTATCCCGATGACGCCTTCGACGCCGCCATCCTGTCGAAGACGATCCAGGAGCTGGCCCGCCCCAAATTCGTGCTCGACGAACTCTCGCGCATCGCCCGCCGCGTGATCGTGTCCTTCCGCAATTACGGCCACTGGCGCGTACGCACCACCCTGCTGACCACGGGCCGCATCCCCAATCTGGGCCACGATGTCGGCTGGTGGTCGGACGGCGCCCGCCGCCCCTGCACCGCCCGCGACATGGCCGAACTCGCCGAACAGGCCGGCCTCTCGATCGCCGCCGCCACCGCCGTGAGCGGCAAGCCCGTTAACGGCAAATCCCTCGGCCGCCTCAACTGGACTGCCGAAGAACTGGTTTTCGTGCTGGAGCGGAAAGTGGCGCGCTGAGCGCCACCGCCGCGCCGATCCCGCAATTTCGCCTGACTGCCAAAAGCCGCCGGTAACTTTCCGGGCGCACGCTTGCCTGACCTGGCACAAGCCCAGGACAGGAAACGCACCATGTCCTTCACGATGACATCGACCGTCCGCAAGGTCTCTGAACACTTCGAACCAGAGGCGGCCCTCAGCCCGCAGGAGCAGCGCGCCCTGCGCGGCCACCTCGAGCAGATCGACTACGCCGCCTTCGCAGCAAACCGCGAAGTGCTGGCGAAGATGGTCGGTTACGCCGACCTCGAACGCTTCCAGCGCCTCGCGGTCGCAACGGCTCACGCGCGCGGCCGCTGGGTCGCGCATGCCCTTGCGGTCTCGCAAAAGTCTGAGCAGTCGCCGGAAGACATCACCAAACTCACCGCCCTGCGCTGCGCGTTCCAAGAGTTCACGGAATCCTATGATGCGCTGCGCCGGCTGGTGGAGCGGGGATACATCCCCCTCCGCGGGCCCAAGTAGGACAGACGTTTCAACGCAAAAAAGCCGCCGGGGGGCAAACCCCGGCGGCTTGAATTCACGGCTTCATGCTTCCAGTTAGGAGCTGAGAGCAGCTTCGTCCTTCTCGCCTGTGCGGATGCGCAGCACAGATTCGAGATCGAGAACGAAGATCTTGCCGTCGCCGATCTTGTTGGAATTGGCAGCCTGCGTGATCGCGTCGACGATCTTCTCGACGACGGCATCGGCCACGGCGATCTCGACGCGGACTTTCGGCAGGAGGCGCACTTCGTATTCGGCTCCGCGATAGACCTCGGTCTTGCCCTGCTGGCGGCCATAGCCGCGAACTTCCGTGACCGTTACCCCCGATGCGCCGGCGGCAGTGACGGCATCGAGCACGGCATCAAGGCGGCTCGGTTTGAAGACGGCGGTGACGTATTTCATTGGTTTCAGCCTTTCCTGCTTGGGGCTCCGGTCAGAGAGGATCGGTCGTCCCGTCTGGTGTGTATATATTGCACTACTTACACATGTTCAACATCTTTTTTGACGTTTTTGCGTATCGGCTCCGCAGCGTGTTTTTTGCGCGGGACTTTCACCACCCGTTTTCCGCGGACAGGCTTTCCCGGCTCGATGTAGATGCGTTTCATCGCCTCGATCATCAGGACGCCGCCAAATCCCGACCACGCCACCCGTCCGATCCGCTCCCAGGCGTCGCTGGCTGACGTTATCACACCCCAGCCAATCGGCGGGGCGAACAGGGCGCGGGCGGAAGCCTGGGGCGCGAACATGGCGTCTTCCAGCAGCCGGTTGAGCTGCGTGCGGGTATAGGAGCGCCCGTGACCGAACGGTGTCGACTCGGCGCGCGTCCACAGTCCGCGCCGGTGGGCGACAATGATCAGAATGCGGGCTTCCGGCGCTGCGACCCGCCAGATTTCGCGCAGCATTCGCTGCGGGCTGTCCGCCTCCTCCAGCGCATGGCGGATGATGATCCGGTCAAACAGGGCGTCGGGAAACGGCAAGCGCTCGTCCTCGACCAGCGTGGTGAGGCTGCGCCCCTCGTCCGGCCAGCGCTCTGCCCCCTGCTCCCCCGACACAGCCGAGAGAACCCGCCGCGCCCCCGACCGATAGCGATCGAGCAGTCCATCGGTGTGGCCAATGCCCAGCACGTCCAGACCGTCGAGGCTGGGCCAGAGCGCCCCGACACGCTTGTCCACCATCTCGTGCGCCATGCGCCCGAGCGAGGAGCCGTAGAACGCCTGCAGCCTGTCGATATCGAAGCGCATGCACTAACCTTCGGCCGGTCCACAGGCCTATATAGGACGGACACAGTTCCGAAAGGCAAACCGCCCTCAGAAAGGCAAACGAATGAGCCAGCCGATCGTCCACATGTTTCCGTGCCTGAAGGACAATTACGGCTTCCTGCTGCACGACCCCGCTACCGGCGAGACCGCCACCATCGACACGCCGGACGCAGACAGGATTCTCGCTGAGGCGA
>CAIKXW010000354.1 GCA_903831485.1 uncultured Alphaproteobacteria bacterium
AACGACGCTCGGTATCTCGCGTGACGATGCTGCGCGCTTCCTCAAGGTCTATGAGGAAAAGGGCATCTACGAGAAAGACCCGTTCGTCTCGATCGATCGCGATGGCGTCGGCGAGCTGGTGCGCATGGGCTGCGAGCGCGGACGGGCGGCGCGGCCGCGGATCAAGCTCGGCGTCTGCGGCGAGCATGGCGGCGATCCGGCTTCGGTGTTCTTCTTCGAGGAAATCGGCCTCGATTATGTGTCGGCCTCGCCCTACCGCGTGCCCGTAGCGCGGCTCGCGGCGGCGCATGCGGCTCTGGCAAACAAGCGCTAGAGACAAGCGCCACAAAATCTTCATGCTGAGGCGTCGCCGGGACGCGTTATGGGAAACCGTGCCCAGGAGAATGATGCATGCACCTGTCCCGCCGCAGTCTCATCCGTTCCGCAGCCAGCGTCGCCATCGCAGCGCCTGCTCTGCAGCTGCTCGGCGGGTGCGTGACAGGTGGAGAGGCGCGACCGCTGGTCCGGCAGCGCGTGTCCACGCTGGCGTTGACGCCTGATCCCAAGGGGCTGCTCGATCTCGCGCCAGGGCTTTCCTATACGGTGCTGTCGCGTGCGGGCGACGAGATGGCCGATGGCCTGCTCGAGCCGGGCAATCATGACGGCATGGCGGCGTTCCCGGTCGAAGGCGACCCGTCGCGCTGCATCCTGGTGCGGAATCACGAGCTTGGAGCGATGTCTCCGGTATCGGCTTTCGGCGCGGACTATGCGCGCGCGTCGCGCATCAGTCGTGACCATGTCTACGATCTCTCGCCGTCGGGCAGGCCATTCGCCGGCGGCACGACAACGGCCGTCGTGAACCTCACATCGATGCGCGTGGAGCGGACGCATCTGTCGCTGGCCGGTACGGCGGTGAACTGTGCTGGCGGGCCGACGCCATGGGGGTCGTGGCTGTCGTGCGAGGAAACGCAGATGGTTGCGGGCCCGGAGGCCAGCAAACGCCACGGCTTTGTCTTTGAAGTGCCGGCCGCGCTCAGGACGCCCGCTGCGCCTGTGCCGCTGACGGCGATGGGGCGGTTCTCGCATGAGGCCGCCGCAGTCGATCCGGCGACCGGTATTGTCTACCTCACCGAGGATACGGCTGACTCGCTCTTTTACCGCTTCCTGCCGGCTGCGCGCGGTGAGCTGGCGAAGGGCGGCAGGTTGCAGGCGCTGGCGCTGGTGGAGCAGGCTGGGGCGGACACGCGCAACTGGTCGGCTGACCAGGGCGGCGATGTCGCGCTGCGCATCGCCCCCGACCGCGACTATGCCGTCCGCTGGATCGACATGGCGGACGTCGAGGCGCCGGATGGAGACCTGCGCTTGCGGGGAAGGAAAGCGGGCGCTGCGATCTTTGCGCGTGGCGAGGGGCTCGCCTTCGCGCTGGAGCCGCAGGGCGCTGCGATCTACTTCGCCTGCACCTCCGGCGGCCCCGCACAGATGGGTCAGATCTTCCGCTACATCCCGAGCAGGCATGAAGGGACGTCGCGCGAGAACGAGGCGCCTGCGAGTCTCGTGCTGTTTGCCGAGAGCGGAGGACAGTCTGATTTCGAGAAGTGCGACAACATTGTCGCCAGCCCGCGCGGCGACCTTATCGTCTGCGAAGACGGAGGCGGCGACAACTATGTGCGCGCAATCACGCCGGATGGCGTGATCTACACGCTGGCCAGAAACGCTGACGCCGGAAAATCGGAGTTCTGCGGCGCGTGCTTCTCGCCGGACGGTCGAACCCTCTTTGTGAACATGCAGCGTCCCGGCATCACGCTGGCCATCACGGGCGCATGGGACAGCGTGCGGACGCAGGCGCGCAGCCTCGCCTAGTGGATGGGTCATTGAGCTCTTTCCCGCCCTGGCGGGTCCGAAGCCGCCCCAGATCGACATATCCACAAGAGTCGGTTTCCGTAGCGTCCGCGTGTTAATCTGAGTCAAAACAGCGTTAACGGGAATCCGGGGCGGTGTTGCCCAAACACCGCCGAGCCCTACTTAGACTTTCGGCCTAGTCGAACAGGCTTGAAAGAAGAGGCAATTCGTAAACGGAGATGGTTAACCGCTCGCCCCGCAGTTGTGCGGCGGCTGGCGGATTTCGCGTGGCGCATACCTTGCCATGCCTGGGTGGTCTGAACGGCGGGGTTGCCCCGTATCAAAGGCCCGGATAGGGCGGCTGGGTCGCAAAGCTACAGAAACGAATACGCGACGGGTGTTGGTTGGAGTGTCGATTTTGGACGCGCGCGGGCGTCCGGACCGGATTGTCGGTTAACGAAGGTAAAGGGATGGCTGGGGTGTTAAAGCTCCCGAAAGCTCTCGGGCCTATGCTTGCTCATCTGAAGGCGGCGATCACAGCCGTCTCAAGGTGGTGGGTTAGCATGTCGGTTGCCGACAAACGCCAGACGCGTCAGCGCACCCTCACGGTTGGCGCCTGCGCCGCCGCGTTCGCGCTCGGCGGTCCGCTCGTTGCCCAGCGCTTCGACGTCCAGAAGTCCCAGGAACTCTATCTGAATGAAGCAGCCGTCCTCGCGGAGTCGATCGCGGCTGACACGTTTGGACCGACGTTGCGCCCCGGCATGTTCAACAACAAGGCGGACGCATCCGCCCTGATGATCCCGGCTTCCTACGGCGCCGAACCCACGGGCTTGATCGATGACACGGGCGAGACAGCTGACGCCGACCTGATCGGCGGAATGACCCTCCGCGCGCGGGACAACCTGGCGCTGGAAGGCCTGCTGTCATTCACGCTCGATGATCTTGGCTCGTTCACCGGCGCTGATCGCCAGCTCGATTGCCTCTCGCGCGCTGTCTACTACGAGGCGCGCTCGGAAGACACGGCGGGGCAGCTCGCGGTGGCCGAAGTTGTCATGAACCGCGTGCGTGACCCGCGTTTCCCGAAATCGATCTGCGAAGTGGTCTATCAGGGCCAGTATCGCGATACGGGCTGCCAGTTCACCTTCACCTGCGATGGATCGGTGCGCACCAAGCCGTCGGGCGTTTCGTGGGATCGCGCGAAGAGCGTCGCGCTGCATGTCATGCTGGGGCTGAACAAGCCGGTCACCAACAAGGCGACCCACTATCACACCGACTATGTGAACCCATACTGGGCCCCCGGCCTGGTCGAGACGGCCACAATTGGCACGCACATCTTCTACCGGTTCCCGAAGACGTCGACGGAATGGCGCAATGCCCGCATTGCGCTGGACGCAAGCCGCCATGGCGAGAGCTCGATCATCGTGCTCGACGAGGACGCGACGATCGAGGCCGGGCTGGACGATGTGTCATCGGACGCGATGCAGTCGCTGATCACGATTTCGGCTGAGCCGGATCATGTGGCGCTCGTTCCCGTCGCGGCTGACGACACCGACCGGCAGCCTCTCTAGCTCTCGTAGTCCAGACCGACATCAAGGTTCACGGCAGAGTGCGTCAGCGCGCCTGCGGAGATGAAGTCGACGCCTGTCGCGGCGATGGCCTTCACTGTGTCGAGCCGTACGCCGCCCGAAGCTTCGGTCTTGGCGCGGCCGGCGATGAGCGCGACAGCCTCCCTCAGCAGGTCAGTGGCCATGTTGTCGAGCAGGATGGCGTCCGGCTTGAAGGGCAGGGCCTCGTGGATCTGGTCGAGGCGATCGACCTCGATCTCGATGGCGCGCAGATGGCCGACGGCTGCGCGCGCGCGC
Organism: uncultured Alphaproteobacteria bacterium; assembly: GCA_903831485.1. The sequence goes on from CAIKXW010000354.1 coordinate 3,681, forward strand.
TTGAGCGCTGGGCCGACGCCGCCTGCTGCTGCGATGTGATTGTCCTTGATCAGGATGGCGTCGTCCAGGCCGAGGCGATGATTGACGCCGCCGCCAAGACGAACCGCGCGTTTCTCGAGCGCGCGGAAGCCCGGCGTCGTCTTGCGCGTGCAGGTGATCTTCGCACTCGTGCCAACCGCTTCTGCGACGAATTTCGATGTCAGGGTGGCGACGCCCGAGAGCGGGCCGATGAAGTTGAGCATGACGCGCTCGGCCATCAGGATCGACCGCGCGGAGCCTTCGATGCGGATGAGGTCGGCGCCCTTGGCGAACGCGACCCCTTCTTCGGTGAGCGGCGTCCACGTCGCGGAAGGATCCACAAGGCGCAGGGCGAGCCGTGCGGCATCGTAGCCGGCGGCGACGCCGGGTTCGCGTGCGTCGATGACGGCGCGCATGCGGATGTCGGCGGGGATGACCGCATCAGTGGTTATATCGCCGCCGCGGCCGAAGTCTTCGGCGAGGGCGAGGCGGACCAGCGGTTCGATCACCACGTCGGGCAGGTACGGGATGGGCAGTCTGTCGCTCACGTGGCGTCTCCGTCCGCGGTTGCGGCGTGGTGGATCAGGGGCAGGCCGTCTTCGCCGCGACGGATGAAGGTGCGGTGAGGCGCGGCGGTTTCGGGGAAGTCGCTGCGGTAGTGGCCGCCGCGGCTCTCCTGTCGCGCCAGAGCGCCGGCTGTGATGAGGCGGGCGGCGACGATTGCACGGGCGGGGCCGACATTCGCATGCGCGGCTGTCAGCCAGTCGAGCGTTGCGCCGAGACCCGCGGCGTCGCGCACGACGCCCACCTGGCCATGCATGCGCTTGCGCAATTCGACGAGGGAGAGTTCGTTCAGTTCCGGCGGCGCGCTGGCGCCAGCTGTCCCGGGTTCGGCCAGCGTTGCGCCTTTCAGGCGTCGCGCGGCGCGCTCTGCGAACACCACGGCTTCGAGCAGCGAGTTGGAGGCGAGGCGGTTGGCTCCATGCGCGCCGGTCGCCGCTGACTCGCCACAGGCAGAGAGACCTTCGAGCGATGTGCGCGCCCAAAGATCCGTGACGACGCCGCCCATGTGGTAATGCATCGCGGGCGCGACGGGGATCGGCATGGTGCGCGGGTCGATGTTGGCCGACTGGCAGGTGGCGAACACGGTGGGGAAGTGATCCGGGAAGTGCGCGCCGACTGCGGTGCGGCAATCGAGGAATGCACCGCGCCCTGCCTGCCGTTCGGAATGAATTGCGCGCGCCACTTCATCGCGCGGGGCAAGATCACCGAGCGGGTGGTAGCTTGTCATGAACGCGCGGCCATCGCGATCAATCAGGGTCGCGCCATCGCCGCGCAGCGCTTCGGTCGCGAGCGGGGCGGGATCACGGCCAATGTCGATTGCGGTTGGGTGGAACTGGACGAATTCCGGATCGGCGATGAGCGCGCCTGCCGTGTAGGCCATGGCGACAGCGTCGCCCTGTGACGAGCGCGGATTGGTGGTGATGGCGAAGAGGCCGCCGGACCCGCCTGCGCACAAGACGGTTTCACGTGCGCGTAGTTCGACGCGCGCTCCATCTGGATCCTGCGCCAGCACGCCGGCGATGCGGCCATTGCCATCCTGCAGCAGCGCAAGCGCCTTCACGCGTTCGATCACCTCGATATGGGCGGAGGCGGAGACGGCATAGCTGAGCGCCTCCATGATCGCCTTGCCGGCAAGGTCTCCGGATACGCGCGCGACACGGGCGCGCGAATGAGCAGCTTCCAGCGACAGGGCGAGATCGCCCTCGGCTGTGCGATCGAACGGCACGCCGAGTTCGAGCAGGTCGCGGACGCGGTGCGGTCCGTCCTCAGAGATCAGGCGGGCGACGACCGGGTCGACAATGCCGGCGCCTGCGGCGACGGTATCGAAGGCATGCAGTGATGGCTCGTCTTCTGGCGACAGCGCCGCCGCGAGGCCGCCCTGCGCCCATGCGGAGGCAGCGGCCTGCCCGAGCGGGGCCAGCGCGATGACGGTGCAGCGCCGCGGCGCCAGCTTGAGCGCGAGGAACAGGCCGGCGAGCCCGGCGCCGACAATGAGGATGTCGCGGTTCGCCACTGCCTAGCCGATCAGGTCGTGATGCCTGCGGAAGACCACTTCGGCCTGGCCGTAGGAATGGAACAGACCGCGCATTTCGTCGCCGCGCGTGTTGATCTTCACCTTGAAATGGTCGGGGGCGTAGTTGGCGCGCATGTAGCCGAGCAGGTCAGCAGGATCTGACTTGGTGATCTTCTCGATCTTGCTGGTGACGACGATGTCCTGGCCAGCCTGCTTGGCGGTGCATGTCTGTGTCGTCTGAACGGACTTCATGAAGCCCGTCTCGCATGACCAGTCCGTGGTGAAACGACAGATCAGTGTCTTGTCGGGCTTGCGCGTGACAGACATCTGGCCTGACAGGACGCAGTTGTTTCCCATCTTCCCCGTGATGAACGACCATTCTCCGACCGGCGAGGCAGGCGTCGGATCAGCCGATGCCGATTGCAGGACGAGACAGGCGAGGGCGAGGCTGGCGATCAGCCGCCGCGATGATCTGTGTTTCATCCAATGCCCGCCCTGGTTCTCATCCGATCAGCTCGACGTCGCGCCAGAAGCGCGCCTTGAGCTGGCGCTGTTCGTCGTAGTGCGAGCCGTTCATTTCCTGCTTGTTGCTGGAAAGCTGAACGATGAAGTTGTCCGCGAGGTACGACGTTGACTGGCCAGCCGGCCGCACTTCGAGAATCTTTCCCACGCTCGACTTGATGGCGACTTGCTTGCCGATGCGCTGCGCCGTGCAGTTCTGCTGGACGCGGATGTAGAGATCGAAGTTCAGCTTGCCGCAGATCTGTTCGCTTTCGAACACGCAGTTGTACGTGTTCTTCACCGAGGTCTGGGTGAAGGTGATGCGGCCGGAGATCTGGCAATCGTCAGCAAACTTGGATGTGTCGAACAGCCAGTCGCCGGCAACGTCGTCGGCGAACGCCGGCATCGCCGCCGAGAGGGCGATCGAGCAGCCGACAATGGCCGCCAGTCTGCGCATGACGCCGCGAGGTTTCATATCATCTCGACCGGAACCCGAACGCCGTCCCCGACCTTGAACTTTGGTGCTCTCGCGGGCGGACCCAGCGCCAGCATCGCCTCGATCGCCGCCTTGGCCCGGATGCGGATGTCCTCCGGCACCGTGACCTCGTGCTTCATCGATACCAGCGCGTCGTAGATGTTCTCCAGCGAGATGCGCTTCATGTGCGGGCAGAGGTTGCATGGTTTCACGAACTCCACGCCGGGATTGTCCGCGGCGACATTATCGCTCATCGAACACTCGGTGAGGAGAACGACCTTCCGGGCGCCCGATTCCTTCACATGGCTCGACAGGGCCGATGTTGACCCCGCAAAGTCGGCTTCTTCAAGGACATCCGGTGGACATTCCGGGTGCGCCAGCACAATCGCGCCCGGATGTGCCTCACGGATTTGCCGGACATCCTCGCCCGAAAACTTCTCGTGGACCTCGCAATGACCCTCCCAGGCGATGATCTTTATGTCGGTGTTCGCAGCCACGTTTCGCGCAAGGAATTCGTCCGGCACCATGATCACGGTGTCGACACCCCACTCCTTCGCGACATGCTCGACGACCTGCGTGGCGTTGGACGAGGTGCAGGTGATGTCGCATTCGGCCTTCACATCGGCCGTTGTGTTCACATAGGTGACGATCGGCAGGTGCGGGTAGCGCTGGCGGATCAGGCGCACGTCGGCGCCGGTGATCGAGGCCGCGAGCGAGCAGCCGGCGCGGGTGTCCGGGATCAGCACCGTCTTGTCGGGGCTCAGGATTTTCGAGGTTTCGGCCATGAAATGCACGCCGGCCTGGACGATCACCTTGGCGTCCGTGCGAGCGGCTTCGCGGGCGAGCTGCAGCGAGTCGCCCCGGAAATCGCCGACCAGCCTGAACACGTCGGGCGTCATGTAGTTGTGCGCGAGAATGACCGCGTTCTTCGCCTTCTTGAGAACGTTGATGTGGTGCACCAGCGGTGCAACCGCGGGCCACTCCATCGGCGTGATGAAGTCCTTAACCTCCTCATAGAGGTGGTCCGTCGCGGCTTTGACCTCGGCGTTGTAGGCGAGGCCGCGCTGTTCGGCGGCGGAGGGGCGGCGGCGGGCGGCGGGGATATCGCATCCGGGGCCGAATTCGATGACACGGGCCATAGAGGTCCCTCCAGCTTGTGCTCAACTTGAGCATAAAGTGGGCCTGAAAAAATGGCTTTCAATTGAAAGCCGCTCATCCGATCTGATAGCTCACTTAAACTCAACTTGAGTATAAGTAGGTTCTCATAAAACCGTCATTTCGTCGAGCAGATTCGTTGCGCCGCCATTGGTCAGCTGCGCGGAGTCTGAACACCCGACAGATGGCCTTGCCGGAGGGCTTCGCGACGGAAGCGGAAAAGCTCGGCGGGGCGGCCGCCGGTGGCCTGCGTGGTCTGGCCGAGACCGACGACGAGGCCGGACCGATCGAGGGAGCGGCGGAAGTTCTGCTTGTGCAGGCTGAGGCCGAGGATCGATTCCACGACCTTCTGCAATTCGAGCAGCGTGAAACTGTCGCGCATCAGTTCGAAGACGACCGGGCGGTATTTCAGCTTGCCGCGCAGCCGGCCGATCGCTGTGGCGAGGATGCGGCGGTGGTCGGAGATCATCGGCTCGCCAAGTGCGGACACCGGAAGCGTGGGCGGCTTGCGGCCGCTATCGCG
>CAIKXW010000355.1 GCA_903831485.1 uncultured Alphaproteobacteria bacterium
TCGCTGTTGCTCGCCGGCTGCGAAGGCTTTTCGGCAGACGCAGGTATGGCGTCCCTGTCGCAGCGGGTCGTGGACGCCATTGGCGTCAAACCGAGCAAGTTGACCACAAAACAAGACTTCATTCGTGTGCGCGATCAAGTTGCGCAGCTTCTCCGCGCTCCACTCACCGCCGATACAGCTGTTCAGATCGCGGTCGCGAACAACCGCGGCCTTCAGGCCCGCTACGGCGCTATTCGCGTCCGCTAAGCGATCAACCCACGCCAGGAGAACCAACATGCGCACGATCATTTTTGTCACCGCGGTGTCCGCCGCCCTTCCGATTCTTTCCGCCCAGGCCCAGATGCAAATGCCGATGCCAGGAGCCGCGGGAGCGGCGCCGGGGCCGATGCAAATGCAGATGGGATCGCCCGCGGCCGGCCCTGCCGGAACCGCTACTGGCGTCAAAGGCGAAGTTACCCGCATCGATCTCGAAAACGGCCGCGTGTCGATCCGACATGAGCCAATTCCCAACTTGAACATGAACGGGATGAACATGGTGTTCCGTGTCGCGCAACCTTCGCTCGTCGAGGGACTCAAGGTCGGCGACAAGGTCGTGTTTGAGGCCGAGCGCAAGGACGGCGCCATCACTCTCACCAAGGTCGAGAAAGCAACGAACTGAGGCTTTAAACAAATCGAAGCCACGGCAAGGGCAGCCAGATGAACATTGGAAAAGTCGCGGAGCTGTCGGGGGTTCCGGCGAAGACGATCCGCTATTACGAGAGCATCGGTCTGATTCAGCCGCCGCCGCGGCGGGACAACGGCTACCGGGCGTACACCGGCAAGGAGGTTGAGACGCTGCGCTTCGTTAGCCGCGCACGCCGTCTTGGCTTCTCGGTGCAGCAAGTCGGTGACTTGCTGTCGCTCTACCAGGACAAGAAGCGGTTGAACGCCGAGGTAAAGGCCATCGCGCTTCTGCACGCCGGCGAGATCGAACGCAAGGTTCAGGAGTTGGAGGTCCTGAAGAGGACGCTCATCGAACTTGCGGATCATTGCCACGGGGATGATCCATCGGATTGTCCGATCCTGGCGGACTTAGCCGCTTTGCAGGAGTCACGGCCGCCACTGACAGCCTTTGGTCCGGAGCGGCGGAAGTAGCATCCGGCACACGAAGAGACAGGGAAAATGACGCTCATGAAGTTTGCCCGCATCGGGCTCACCATCATCTTGGTGCCCATCGTCGCTGTAGCTGCCTGGATCATCGCCACGTGGCCGAAGGAGTCGGTGGACGGCGCGCGCACCATGGATGGCGTTGCCTCCGCCGCCAGGTATCTAACTTGGAGTCCCGATGGGCGGCAGTTGGCCGGCGCCCTTCAAGACGGGTCGTACATGCTATGGGACGCCGCAACGGGTGCGGTCGTCCGTGAGCTGCGCGGCCCGTATCGCGGCGCCGGTGGGGTCGGCTTGTCATTTGGGCCGGGCGGTACCCACGTCATCGTCGAACAGACGAAACGCACCATGGCGCCGAACGGCTACTTCTCGGTGCTGGGGGCCTGGAGCGTCGCCGACGGCACGGTGACCGATATCTTCGGTCCATCTTCGGCCCGCTCATACAGCGCCACGGCCGATCGGCTCCTTGTGCTGTACGAGCGTGGCGAAGTGATCGCGTACGATCCGCGCACGTGGCAGCCGGCCCAACTGTGGAAGGCGGACCTACTTGCAACCCGGAGCCTCGCGGCGCAACCCGGCGGCAAGCTCATCGCGGTGTCCGGCACCATGATGTGCCCGCGCGGCCTGCCGCCAGCCCGCGTCTGGGTGTACGACGCCGACGACATCCCGCCCCTGCCGTTCGTCGCCACGCCCGTGACGACGCTTGATGGCCCGCACAATGATGGGGTGTCGATCCAGTTTTCGTGGTTGGGAAAGGACAAGCTCGTCTCGACCGCCAGCCAGATCGGCACCGGCATGAACTGCGAAGGCCGATCCAGCAACCTCAGCGACACCGATCGCGTGGCAATTTGGCAGGCGCAGGACGGCAAGAAGGTGGCAGCACTGCCCGCCGCGATTGCCTCGGTCGAGTCCCTCGCCACGCGCCCCGACGGGAAGATGCTGGCGGTCGCGGGCGTGGCAAGCGAAGGCGGCCCCGGCATAGTCCAACTTTGGGACGTGGACGGTGGACGCCTTGTGGCGACCTGGGGTGGAAGCGGTGCAGTGTACAAAGGCATTGCGTTCGGCCCGGATGGCACGCTACTCGCCGCCAGCAGAACGCGGCCGTCGCCGACGTACGTGCGCCTGGCCCCGATGGTTGGCCTTCTCGGCGAAGGCGCCCGCCAATGGTTGGGCGCGACCTTTCGTCCCGTCCCTGAAGTTCTCGTTGCGCCGGCGCCGAATTAGGTCGGCGTTTGGAGACTAGGGATGGGCATGGACCAGCGCGTGGCCGAGCCCACGCGCGATCAGCCAGCGGTTCAGCGGGAACGCCGCCAAGCCGGCAACAATCAGCGCTACGGCAAGGCTGATCCAGAAGAATGGGCTCGTGACGTGCGCGTCCATGGCGCCTGGGATCAACAGCATGACCGCATTGTCCACGATCTCCATGACCGTGATCGAGGCGGTGTCCGAAGCGAGCGCGGTCGTTACGGCTCGCCCTAGCGCCATTCCGCCCCCGAGCACCTCGCCCATGGCGCAGCCGGAGAGGCAGTGCAGCGCGTTGCACTGAACGCGATGCGGTTCAGCTTGGGCGCGGCTCCCGCTACTCCCGCGTGATCCGTGTGGTGGTGGTCTTGCATGGCCCTTCCATCGACTACCGTGAGCGCATCCAGCGGCGGAAGGTCAATGATCGAAGGCGACAGCGGCGATCGCGGATGTAGGTAGCACCGACAGCCAAGACTGCAATTCACGGTGAGCTTGGCGGATGGGGTGGGATTCGAACCCACGAGGCCCTTACGGGCCTGCCGGTTTTCAAGACCGGTGCCTTCAACCGCTCGGCCACCCATCCCCCCGGAGCAGGGCATCGACTTAGCATGGGGGCTTGGTTGGCCTAAAGA
>CAIKXW010000356.1 GCA_903831485.1 uncultured Alphaproteobacteria bacterium
ATGCGACTCAATCGCTTGAAGGAATCACGCTCGCCTCAACACGGGAATCCCCCAGAGTCAGAATTTCAGACGGCTGGTATAAGTACACGCTTCGCGCTCGCCACCACTGAGGAGCCACCGAAGGCTGCCTCTCGAATGCGAACCAGCAGGGCGAGGGGGGGAACTCGCCGCGCAAAACAAAAGCGCCGCCGTCTTTCGACAGCGGCGCTCCATTCATTTGCCCGCAGGCCTCACCCCTCGTCGCGGTCGCCGGCCTCGCGGATGTCCTTGCCTGCGCGGTCAGCCGCGCGGCCGCCTTCGAGAATGCCGAGAAGGCCGTGATTTCCTTCATGGCAGGCGTATTCGTAGACTTGGTCGTTGACGCGGTTCAGTCCGACCTCGCCCTTCCAGACCTGGCTGTAGAGCGCCGGATCGTGAACCTCGAACTCGTACAGCACCTGGGTGTCGGAATAGCGTGTGAAGCGCTCGATGATCTTGCCGGCGGGCGTCACCTGCGCCTGGCCGCCGCCTTCCGGATTGATGTTGATGGTCTCGACCACCAGCGTGTCGCCTTCCCACCAGCCAATCGAGTCGCCGAGATACTTGTTAAGCGCCGCCGGCTTGTGCTCGGCGTTGAGCGGGATCACGCGCGCGTCGTGGTTCATCTCGACGACGATCACCACATGGTCCGGGCTCTGGATGATCTGGTAATTGTTGTTGTAGAGCACGTTCATCATCGGCGGGCCGCCCGAGCCGCCGAAGCCGACGATGCAGCGCTCGCCCGCGCCGCGCTCTTCCGGATTGTCATAGCCCGATCCGCGCCCGCGCGAGCCGCGGATCGACGTCAGCAGCTTGTGGCCCTCGTCGGAGAACGGCACCTGCCCGCTCGGCGGATCGACGATCCACGAGGTGCGCCATGTGCCTTTCACATTGGCGTAGCTCGTGCCCGGATCGATCCAGAACGCGTTGTAGCCGCGCCCCGCCGCGAGATCCTTGCCGTCGAGCAGGCCATCCTCGGTCTTCTGGTTGTCGTCGGTCTGCTGGCGGATGTTGGAGGGATTGGCGGCGCGCGCCTTGGCTTCTTCCTCGTCGGTCATGACCAGCGCCTTCATCGTGGCTGGCCGCGTGAGGCGCGTGTTGGAGGCGTTCGACCAGACGCCCTGCAGGTCGGGTTGGCCGAAGGACAGGCGCGGCGCGACATATCCGGCGGCCATCCGGTCGCCTTCCTTCGCGGGCTTCTGGTTCGGGACAAACACGCGGCCGTTGGTGTCCTGCGCCGCGGCGACGCCCGGCGCGGCGAGCATTGCGGCGGCAATCACCGCCAGCGAGATGTGGCGCAACTTGATCATCTGGTCCTCCCGGGGCCGCCGGCTTCGCCGGTCGTGCTGTTGTATCGCGGGAAGATGCCGAATTCGGTTGTTGGGGACAAGCATCCCGCGTCTTTTGGCACAATCAACTCGCGCCGAAGTGAGGCCAGCCCGGCCCATCTCTGGGGAACGCCGGGCGAGCGATGCGCCAAAACGAAAACGCCGCTGTGATTCCACAGCGGCGCTTCCAAACCAAACGGCGTCGCGGCTACTCCTCGCGGTCGCCGTCTTCGCTGATATTGCGGCCGTCCTTGTCGGCCACGCGGCCGCCTTCAAGAATGCCGAGAAGGCCGTGATTGCCTTCATGGCAGGCGTATTCGTACATCGCATCAGTGGCGTTGAGCGACATCTGGCCCTTCCACGTCTGCGTGTAGGTCGCCGGATCCTCGACCTCGAATTCGTAGAACACCTGCTTGTCGTTGTAGCGCGAGAAGCGCTCGGTGATCTTGCCGGTCGGCGAAATCTGGATGCCCGAGCCGCCGCGCGTCATGTTGATCGTCTCGACCACCAGCGTGTCGCCATCCCACCAGCCGATCGAGTCGCCCATCCACGGCGCGAGCTCCTTGGGGCGGTGCTTTGCGTTCAGCGGGATGATGCGCGCGTCATGGATCATCTCGGATTCGATCACGACATGATCGGGAGACTGAATGATCCGCAGGTTGTTGTTGTAGAGGTAATTCCCGATCGGCGGGCCGGACGTGCCGAGGATGATGCACCGCTCGTTGAGGTTGCGCTCTTCGGGATGGTCATAACCATTGCCAAGCCGCGGGCCGTATCCACCGCCGCTCACGCCCGGCTTGGTCGGCACCTGTCCGCTGGCGGGCTCGACGATCCAGGAGGTGCGCCAGGTGCCCTTCACATTGGCGTAGTTGCTGCCCGGATCGATCCAGAACGCATTGTAGCCGCGGCCCGAAGCGAGGTCCTTGCCATCGAGCAGGCCATCGGACGCCTTCTGGTTGTCGTCGGTCGCCTGACGGATGTTGGAGGGGTTGCTGGCGCGGGCCTTTTCAGCCTCGTCGGGCGTCATCACCAGATTCTTCATCGCGCCCGGCCGGCGCATCGTGGTGTTGGACGCATTGCTCCAGACACCCTGCAGGTCCGGCTGACCGATTTTCAGACGAGGAACCTTGTATCCAGGCTCCACAACCGGTGCAGCGATGGCGGCCCTGTCGGTCTCTTGCCCGACAGCTGCTGGGCTGGTCTGGGCGAAGGCGGCGCCAGACAGCGTCAGGGCCACCGTAATTGCCGCCAGCGAGGCATGGCGCAGATTGATCATCAACTTCACTCCCGGGATCGCCGGCTTGGCCGGTCATGTCTGTAACTTGTCTTACGCGATAAATGCCCAAACCGCGAAGCCCCACAAGCTGCGGGGGTGTCGCGCCACGGCCTTCTCGCGCTGAAGTAAAGCCGGGTTACCAGCCGGTTTTTGGGGCCGGTTTCCGGCTCAGCGCTTTCCGTCGAGCACGGCCTGCACCAGCGCCACGGCCTGGGGCGAATCCCACTCAGCCGGAACTGTCAGGCGAGCGACTTCCTTGCCCGTCTTGTCGTAGATGATGGTGGCCGGCAGCGCGCCCGTCTTGGCTTCCGACTGCAGCACCTGCTCCCCGTCGAAGAAGAAGGGCAGGTCCTGCCCAACCAGCTCGCGGAACTTCGCCAGCGTCGTCTCGCGCGTCACGCCCTGACCGTAGCCATAGGCCACCGGGACAACCGCGACGTCCTTGCCTTCAAAAGCCTTCTGCAGCCGCGCAAGGCTGGGCATTTCGGTCACGCACGGGCCGCACCATTCCGCCCAGATATTGTAGACCAGCACCTTGCCCTCGAACGCCTTGAAGGTGTGCGATGCGCCGGTCTCGTCCGTGAACGCCGTGGTTGGCGCCGACAGGCCCTCCGACGGGCCGAACTCAAGGTCCAGCCGCTCGAACTCGCCCGTCTTGAACGAGGCCAGCTGGCTGTCGCCCGCAGGCGCCGCGGCCTGGTCCGGAACCGAGGCGGGATCCGACGCCGCCGGCGGCTCGGCCGCTGGCTGGCAGGCCGCGGCAAAGAGTGCGAGAAGCGCGGCTGAAACGACGGGTCGCAGGTTCATGACGAAAAATCCCGACAGCAATTCCATGTGGGGCGGCCGGTTCTCGGCCATGCCCGATCAGGTCATGGAGGCGATAAACGCGTCCATCGATGTGGACAAGCGCCTCGCGACACAGGACATCGCTGGATCGAAAGCCCACGCCGCCATGCTGGCGAAGACCGGCGTGATCTCGGCGGCGGACGAATCCGCCATCAGACAAGGCCTCGATCAGGTCCTGGCGGAAATCCGCGAAGGAAAGTTCCAGTTTTCCAAGGCGCTGGAAGACATTCATCTGAATGTGGAATCGCGCCTGAAGGAGATTATCGGCGAGCCCGCCGGCCGCCTGCACACGGCGCGATCCAGAAATGACCAGGTCGCTGTCGATTTCCGCCTCTGGGTCAAATCCGCGTGTGAGACGCGCCGCGACCAGCTGGCCGTCCTGATGAAGGCGCTGCTGGCCCAGGCCGAAGCTCACGCCGACACCGTCATGCCCGGCTTCACCCACCTGCAGACCGCCCAGCCTGTCACCTTCGGCCACCACCTGATGGCCTATGTGGAAATGTTCGATCGCGACCGGGGCCGCTTCACCGACGCCGTCGTGCGCATGAACGAAAGCCCGCTCGGCGCAGCAGCGCTTGCCGGCACAGGCTTCCCCATCGATCGCCACATGACAGCGAAGGCGCTCGGCTTCGATCGGCCGATGGCAAACTCGCTCGACTGCGTCAGCGCCCGTGACTTCGCGCTCGAAGCGCTCAGCGCCGTCGCGATCTGCGCGCAGCATCTCTCGCGCCTCGCTGAGGAGATCGTGATCTGGTCGTCCGCCCAGTTCGGATTCGTGCGGATGTCGGACGCGTGGTCCACCGGCTCCAGCATCATGCCGCAGAAGCGCAACCCCGACGCCGCCGAACTCGTGCGCGCGAAATCCGGCCGCGCCATTGGCTCGCTCGTCCAGCTCTTCACCATCATGAAGGGCCTGCCGCTCGCCTATTCGAAGGACATGCAAGACGACAAGCAGACCACGTTCGACGCGTTCGACGCGCTCGATCTCAGCCTCCAGGCGATGACCGGCATGATCGCCACGATGACCCCCAACAAGGAGCGCATGCGCGCCAGCGCGTCATCCGGCTTCAGCACCGCAACAGATCTCGCCGACTGGCTCGTCCGCGAACTCAACATCCCCTTCCGCGAAGCCCACCACATCACCGGCGCCGCCGTGAAAGCCGCCGAAACAGCGGGCGTCGCATTGCCCGACCTGCCGCTCGCCACGCTGCAGAAGCTGGAGCCGCGCATCACCGACAAGGTGTTCGCCGTGCTGACCGTCGATGCGTCGGTCGCCTCTCGCCAGAGCTATGGCGGCACGGCGCCTGCGCGTGTGCGCGAGCAGATCGCCGTCTGGAAGGGAAAACTTGGTTGATCGCGTGCGCGATCCGGCCCCAGGCGCGTCTGCACCGCATTCGCACCCACAGCGATTTGGTCGCGGCTTTCTTCCGGCTTGACGTACGTCAACGCACGCTCTGAGTCCGCGGCGCCTGTTACGAAGGGCAAGGAGCCCTTCCATGAACGACAGCCCGCTTCACAAGCGCTATCCCAACAGCGCCATCCTGCTGCACTGGCTCGTCCTGTTGCTCGTCGTTGCGGCATACGCCTGCATCCTGCTGCGGACGAACTTCGAACGCGGCAGCGATATCCGCGAAGGCCTCAAGGCCTGGCACTTCATGCTAGGCCTCAGCGTGCTCGCCGCCACCTTCCTGCGCATCGGCCTGCGCGTCCTGGTATGGAAGACCCCGCCGATCACGCCAGAGCCGCCGCGCATGCTTCACCTGCTGTCGATCGCAGCCCACCTCTCCATCTATGCCTGGCTGGTCGCGATGCCGTTTGCCGGATGGACGATCCTCAGCGCCGAAGGCGATCCGATCCCGTTCTGGGGCCTGAACCTGCCGCCGCTCACCAGTCCGGACAAGGCTCTGGCCGACCAGGTCAAGGAACTTCACGAGACAGGCGGAACCGTTGGCTACTTCCTGCTCGGCCTGCACGCAGCCGCAGCCTTGTTCCACCACTACTTCATGAAGGACGACACGCTGCGCAGGATGCTTCCTGGCAAGGGACGCACAGGCGTCTAGCACAGACTCGCCCGCGCATTCTTCTCCAGCGATGCATCAAGCGCCTCGCCCGGTATCTCCAGTTTCAGCTGGTCGCGATTGACCTACCCCGCCGTCGGGAAGGTCGCGCGGTCCATCTTCGCTTCCTGCGTCCAAAGACCTGTGCACGCGATCGTCTTCCTGCAGTGCACACAGGCCTTCTTGATTGCCGGCTGGCTGGTTGCTCCGGATCATGCTTTCGTTACGCCAGATCATGGCGAGCGCGCCCAGTGTCGCCGATAGTGCACACTTCGCTGCGTGAGCTTGCCGATCAGAGGTTGCATTTGACATCGCGGTCAGTCGTTCGGCATCGGCTACGAGCATTGCCAATCGCGTTCCTGCTGTCAGCCGCGGTGCTCGCCTTGCTGGCATCACCTGCCGGGCATGCGGCGAATCTGCAGGTTGCCCCGGATGCTCCCGCCTGGATGCATATTGGCGCAGCAATGCTTTTGTGGACCCACATCGCAGGCGGGGCGGCGGGCATTGCAACCGGCGCAATCGCGATTGCCAGCCGCAAGGGCGGCAAGATCCACCGTGCCGTGGGCAAGGCGTTTTTCGGGGTGATGCTTGTCTGTTACGTCGTCGCGACCGCTGTGGCGCCATTCCTCGACGAGGGCCAGCGGACGAACACCATCGCTGGCCTCATGGCGCTGTACCTGCTTCTCTCGGGATGGGCGGCGGCCCAGCGGCCGGAGATCACAGCAGGCGTCTGGCAGGTCGTTGGCCTGATTGCTGCGCTGACCATTGGCGG
>CAIKXW010000357.1 GCA_903831485.1 uncultured Alphaproteobacteria bacterium
GAAGCGCTCGTCCATGGCCTGGCGCGTCGCAACGATGGCTTCCGGCGATGTCTGGAAGGCGGGGCGCTTGTCGCCATAGGCCTGCGAAATCAGGTGCGCCGCCATGAACGGCGTCGCGCACAGCGCGCCATTGAAAATGAGCGCGGCGTAGGCTGCGAATGGAATTCGGCGTTTGCGACGACGGTTCATCGGGCCGCTTCCGTAATCAAACCACGGTCGTCCGGGACAATGGTTCCGGCATTCCGCTTCCGCTCCCCAGCGACGATCCCTTTCTTTGCCGGTAGCCGCCAGAGATCAAGTGGGCAATACGTCTATGGCATAAAAAACAGCGGTAAACGCATGCCAGACGTGCATGTTCCGAAACGATTTCGTCCTGACGCAAGAAGACTGATCCCAGCCTGACTTATGCCTTCGCGTTCAGCGCCACGCCGGATGCCTGCCGCGGTGTGGAGTTGCTGAAGCTGCCCGTACGTCCATATCCCGCGGGCCCGCTGCGCACGGCGGCGACCTCGGCAGCAATCGACCGCACCAGACCCTCCGTTACGGTCTTCGACGCCGCCAGCGCAATCGCGTGTGATTCGAGCGCCGCCTCCAGCGCCTTCGACGACTCCTTCAGCGCCGCCTTCCGGACAGATGAAATTCCGGCAAGCAAACCCGGGTTCGCCTTGATCCGGGCAACCTCAAGCCGCCAGGCGTGAACCAGCCGCTCCTTCTCGTCCCAATCTGCGTTCGCCGCGGACAAGCGGTGAGCCTGCACGGCCTCCGCCTCCACCCCGATGAGCCGCACCAGCCGGCGGGTCATGGCGTCGAGTTGTTCCGCGCGCTCATCGATCTCGGCAGAACCCTGGGTCATTCGAGTCCCTGCATCTTGAGGATTTCCTTCAGAACCGATTCGGCGATGCCGACCCCGCCGCCCTTGGCGATCGCATCGGCATACTGGTCGATCAGCATTGGCCGGAAAGTCGCCTCGGCATTGCCGCCGCTGAACGGGCCGTCCGTCTCCAGCCCCTGGAACATCGGGCCCAGCATTTCGGCGATGAACATGCGCTCGAACTGCTGCGCCACCTGTTCGGCCTGGGCGCGCGTCTTCACGTCGGCGACGTTCGGCGCGGCCTTTTTCTGGGCCAGCATGTCGGTGGGAAGGGCAGGCAGGCCCAGTTCGGCCATCACATCACCTCGATGTCGGCCTGGAGAGCGCCCGACGCCTTCAGCGCCTGCAGGATCACGATCAGGTCACGCGGGCTGACGCCCAGCGCATTGAGCCCGCCTACCAGTTCGCGCAGCGGCACGCCGCTGCCGCCGAGGATGGCGAGCTTGGCGACGTCTTCAGCCACGGCGACGTCAGTCTGAGGCACGACAACGGGCGGCGCGTTGGTGAAGGAGTTCGGCATGGCGACGCCGGGCGTCTCCTGAACCTGGATGGTGAGATTGCCCTGCGCGATGGCGACGGTTGAGACACGCACATTCTCGCCCATCACGATGACGCCGGTGGTCTCGTTGATGATCACGCGGGCGCGCTGTTCGGGCTCGATCTCCAGCCCCTCGATCTGCGCGATGAAGCTCGACATGTCGCGGAAGCTGGCTGGCCGGCGCAGGCGTACGGTGGCCGGGTCCATGGCGGCGGCGGCTTCGACGCCGACAAAGGCGTTGATCGCGCCGGCGATGCGGCTGGCCGTGGTGAAATCGGGATTGCGCAGCGAGAGGCGAAGTTCGCCCTGCGCCGCAAAGTCGAAGCGCAGCTCGCGCTCGATCGTCGCGCCATTGGGCACGCGGCCATTGGTGGGGATGTTGCGCGTCAGCGACGTGCCCGAATTGCCAGATGCGGTGAACGCGCCCACGGCGACCGAGCCTTGCGCTGCCGCATAAGCCTGCCCATCGGCGCCCAGCAGCGGCGTCGCCAGCAGCGTGCCGCCCTCGAGGCTCTGCGAATCGCAGACCGCCGAGACGGTCACGTCGATCCGTGTACCATTGGCGGCAAAGGGCGGCAGGTTCGCGGTCACCATCACAGCGGCTGCGTTCTTGGTGTTGAGCGTCGCATCGCGGGTGTTGATGCCCAGCCGCTCCAGCATCGATTCGAGGCTCTGCTGCAGCATCGCGCAGTTGCGCAAGCTATCGCCCGTGCCGTTGAGGCCGAACACAATGCCATAGCCGATCAGCTGGTTGTCGCGCACGCCCTCGACATCGATGATGTCCTTGAGCCGCGTGCCGCCATGGGCTGGCGCGCCCAGCGAGGCGGCGGACAACAGGCAAAGACAAGCGGAAACGAGCGCGCGCATGGCATACCGGAATACGGGTGACGGGAAATCATCCGACCGTTCTGGCCGCAGCGTTCTTCAGGGGCTGAGGATGCCGTCGCAATCGGCAACAAAGCCTTAAGCGAAGTATCCGGCCGGGAAATGATGCTTAAGGGGGCGTTAACCATCTGGGCCAAATCTGCCGACCATGAAGGTCACGTCCACCTCGTCGACTTCGGCTTCGGCCTCCAGCAGCGGCGTAAAGACTGCGGCGGAAGGCTTTGGCGAACTGCTGAACACCGGCGGCGCTGCGCCACGCGCGGCCGCCTCCGCCGTGTCGGGCGCTGCTGGGGTCTCCAGCATCTCGGCGCTTATGGCGCTGCAGGGGATTGGCGGGCCTGAAGCCCGCGCCCGGGCGCTGCGCAAAGGCCGCCGCATGCTCGATGCACTCGATCGCCTGCAGGTCGCCCTGCTGGGCGAGGGACCGACAAAGCGCCATCTCACCCTGCTGCAGGGCGCGCTCGCCGAGCAGCGGGAGGCCACCGGTGACTTCGGCCTCGATGACACGCTCAACTGGGCGGAGGTCCGCGTCGCGGTCGAAGCAGCCAAGCTAGAACGGGCGAACGAGCCTGCCGTTAGGTGATGCTGCGCCGCAGCATATCCCCGGCGAATGAGCGGATGCTCACCCCGACCGGCGCAGGAACCAGCTACTGCAGAAAATTGTAACGATTTCAATCGCCCGCCGCGTGTAGTCGGGCGTTTACGGGCTCGGACGGGCAGGATATACAGCGCCCCCATCGAAGGCGGCCAGGGGAGGCTCGCCATGGAGTTTGCGACATGAGTTCCAAGACGGCGACCTACC
>CAIKXW010000358.1 GCA_903831485.1 uncultured Alphaproteobacteria bacterium
CCCCCGCGCTCCGAAGACCATCGTCCTCGAAAACGTCGCCGGCCTCCTCTCATCCCACAACGGCCGCGACTTCACCGCCCTCATCACCGAACTCGCCGACGCCGGCTTCCGCGTCGGTGCGATGCTCATCGACGCCGCGCTCTTCTCGCCCCAGTCGCGTCCGCGCCTCTTCATCGTCGCCCACAAGGGCCGCATCCCCGCCGGCCTCGAAGGCGAGAGCCCCGACCCCACCTTCCACCCGCCCAACCTCCGCGCCGCCGTCGACGCCCTGCCCGACACCACCCACCTCGCCTGGGTCTGGTGGCGCCTGCCGCAACCGACGCGACGCAACGCCGATCTCGCCTCGCTGCTCGATCGCAATCCGCCCGAAGATGCATGGCGCTCCGACGCCGCAACAGCAAAGCTCATCGACCAGATGGCCCCGCTCCATCGCCAGCGCGTCGATGCCGCCCTCGCGAATCCCGAGTGGAGCGCAGGCGCCGTCTTCCGCCGCATCCGCATCGAGAACGGCCAGCGCATCCAGCGCGCCGAGATCCGCTATGACGGTCTCGCCGGATGCCTCCGCACCCCCGCCGGCGGTTCATCGAAACAGCTGCTGCTCGTCACCGAAAATGGCCGCGCCCGGCTTCGCGCCGTCTCAGCCCGCGAGGCCGCGCGCCTGATGGGCCTCGACGACACCTATCGCCTGCCCGCCGCCGAAACCAGCGCGCTCAAGGTTGTCGGCGACGGCGTGTCCGTCCCGGTCGTCCGCTGGCTCGGCGAACACCTGCTCGCGCCGCTCGTCACCGGAGGCTCGGCGCGAGCGGCGGCCTGACCTATTTCTTCTGCGCGGCTTTCTTGGCGGTCTTCTTCGCCGGCGCCTTCTTCACGACAGCCTTCGCGGCCTTCTTCTTCGCCGCTTTCTTCGCAGCGGTCTCGGCTTTGCTCACGCGTTTAACGTCCTGACCATGCGCGCGCTTGTAGGTCTGGATGTCCTTGAACTGCCCTTCCGCGTCGCGCACGGCATAGAGTTTCTTGCCGCCGGTGCTGCGATGTGTGGTCCGCGCCATTGTGTTTCCTCCGCCCTGTGGAATCGTTCGAGCGTAACCTTGCGCCAGAAGCGGACAGACACAACCTCTGATGATGGACGTCTTCGACACCGAGAAACGCTCCGCCGTCATGCGCGCCGTGAAATCGCGCGACACGGCGCCTGAACTGAAGGTACGCCGCGCCGCCCATGCACTCGGCCTCCGCTTCCGCCTCGGTCGCAGCGACCTGCCTGGCAAGCCGGACCTTGTGTTCCCGTCCCGCCGCATCGCCCTGTTCGTGCACGGATGCTTCTGGCACGGCCATGATTGCGCACGGGGCGCGCGAATGCCGCACACGAACCGCACTTACTGGCAGGCCAAGATTGCACGCAACATGGAGCGCGATGCCGCCTCGCTCGCGAGCCTTCGAAAACTCGACTGGAAACCTGCCGTGATCTGGGAATGCGAGACAAAGGACGCGGCAAGGCTCGCACGGCTCATCACCCGGCGTGTCGGCAAGCCCGCTCAGGCTTGACC
This sequence comes from uncultured Alphaproteobacteria bacterium, assembly GCA_903831485.1. The sequence goes on from CAIKXW010000358.1 coordinate 1,545, forward strand.
CTGCCTGGTCACGCTTCCATGTTTCGCCCCCACAACGAGGCCAACCATGCTGCACGCGTCAACCCAGCAACTTATACGAAAGCTGTATGAACTGACCTCAGCCGGCAGCCTCGCCTGGACTGAAGGCCCGAATGTAAGCGCGCGCCTCGAAACAGAAGGCTATGTTGTCGAAATCGAAGCCGCGCCGCCTGCCCTTCGCCTCCTCCGTGCCGACGGACGGGAACTCGAGACTGCGACGGCTGACGATCTTGCACGAGTCGCATGGCCCAGCGGCGACGGCACCTACGCCACCCGCGTGATCGAAATGGCCGGCCGCGCCCGTCGCATCGCACTCGGCGCCGAGCGGGCCATCGCGACGGTCCTGTCCTCGCTCTCGGCCCCAGCGATGAAGTCCACCGAAACATTCGGAGAAACGAAAAGCTTCGCGACCCCTGAAGCGATCGAGCAAGCGCACAACATGCTGGCCCACGGCATCAGCGCGCGATCTGTGAAGTCTGTCGAGCAATCGACGCCGGCCAGCTTCGAGCGCCTCGCGCCCAAGCCGCAACCGTCAACCCGCTCCCCGGCTTCCGGACCGAATGTCTACAAGCCCTGGAACTAGCCAGCGCTAGAACTTGCAGGCTCGGCCGAGCAGACGCCCGACGACCTTGTCGCCAATGCGGACCTCTTCCGCATCCGGACATTCCGCTGCAGTCTGGATCCCTTCGCGTACGAAGCGCATGCGGTTCATCCAGGCCGGCTGCGCACCTTGCTCGATGGGGTCGAGCGAAAGAACCGCAGCGTCGGACACCTGGGTCAGGCATTCATAGAGGACGCCGGACTTGGAACGCAGACCCACGGCCACCTGCTCGCCATCCTGGCGCGGGTAGACCGCGGTCGCCAGCGCCGGCTGGCCGAGCTGCGCAAGGCAAGCATCGATCGGTCCAAGCGATTCAATCACCGTCGCCGCCTCGACCGAAGTGTTGGCCATGGCGCCCGAGAATGCGCAGCCATCAAAGTTCAGCTCATCGAACGTGACCAGCGCCGAGAATTCGCCGCCGCCACCCGCCTCGGTGCTGCAACCTTCGCGCTTGATCGTCACGGTGAGCGAGCCGGTCGCGAAAACATCCGCCCCATTTTCCTGACGCGGCTGCACCAGCGGCTCCTCGATTGCGCGAAGCCCCGACCTCTTGAACGAGAACCAGCCGTCCACAATCTCCATTCGCCAGGCCGGCTCATCACCGGCGGCATAGAACGGCGCCGGCAAGACCCAGGTCGACGTATCGAGCGGCCCGGTCGGCGCATTCACGATCGGCGAGTTGACCGGATCGGACGGACCCGCGTCCGTCGTCTGCACGCCGCTCGTTGCGCTCGCAGCGGCGGGATCGACCGCGGCCGTCTGCGCAGCGTTGTCTCCGCATGCGGCTGCGAACAGCGCAAGCGCGGCCAACATGGCGAATCGATTCAGCGCACCGTCTCGGCCGACGACACTCGGCATACCCGTGGATCCTCGTTCTATCCCCAACCGTCCGCCTTCGCGGTCGTGCTCTCAGACTCGCACATTAGCACTTCCGCGTCCGGTGAGGAGCCCTATGCCAACGAGGGCCATCGACAGTGGCAGACCATGACATTCCGGCAATACGCCGCTGTTTTTGCTGGGGTTTGAAGCCCCCGCTACGTGGCGCCCGAAGCACACCCGCCGAATGACCCAGCGCCTGCGAGGACTATTTGGTCAATGACGCACGGCGGCACACGCGGTTGGGGCGCCGATGAATTTTCGCTGAACCAACAAAGGCGCAACCGATCCAATGGCGCCGCGTTTGTGCCCTCAGCCTCGCCGATATACATCGGCGCGAACCGGCGTGGGCGTCGGCTCGGACTGATCAGGAGATATCGATGAAGCGGACTCTCGTATTGATGGCCTCAGCCCTGGCGCTGACCGCCTGCGCGACCGACCCGATCACGGGCGAGTCGATCTATGGCAACACCGGGCGCGGCGCCGCAATCGGCGCGATCGTCGGCGGC
>CAIKXW010000359.1 GCA_903831485.1 uncultured Alphaproteobacteria bacterium
GCGCCGTGGCTGGCCGAGTATTCGCTGTACAAGACAAGCCAGCGGATGTTCGAGCACGCGTGCCATGAGGGCAATCTGTCGGTGCCGCATATCCTGATGGCGCAGCGGATGAACGACAAGAAGGCGCAGCGGCAGTAGAGCAGCGCCGGCGGCGATGCCTTCCGCGCAGGATATGCTGACCCAGCGGAATCGGCGTGTCTGTTGGTGGCGGAATACGTGCTGCGCGAATTCACGCGACAGCCGCGAACAATCGGTCATGCTGGCGTCCAGGGGTGACGACGATGTTCGATGGCGTGATCGAATCGCTGCGTGCGTGGCTCGAAGGCATTCGGGCGTGGCTGCTTGTGCGGCCGGAGTTCAGCTGGCTGCACGAGTGGGCGGCGACAGCGCATGTCTCGACGCTGTGGGCGATCCTCGTCGGCGTGGTGTTCGTGCTGGTGCTAGTCGTCGGTTTCTGGCCGCCGGTGAAGCCGCTGCCTGAAGACAGGCGCGAGCCTGGAGATGCAGCGCCGCAGGGCCAGTGAGCTACGCGAACGCCACGACCATCTGGTCCACGGTGCGGATGGCGCCGGGTTGCAGCCTGGGAGCAGCGCCGACCACGCGCGTATCGGGGGCGAGTCGCGCGATGGCGGCGAGCGTCTCTTCCAGTTCGACCCGTGCGAGAGCTTCGCCCGCGCAGCGGTGGGCGCCGGCGCCGAAGGCGAGGTGCCAGCGTTGCTGGTCGGTGCGGTGGATGTTGAAGGTTTCAGGGTCTGCGTACACCTCGGGGTCGCGCAGGACAGACAGGATCGAGACCATGGTGATGGCGCCGGGCGGAATGAGGAAGCCCTCGATCTCGAGCTCGCGTGTAGTGACGCGCGGAATGCCGGAGACGACGGGCTCATAGCGCAGGCCTTCCTCGCTGGCCTTTTTCTTGAGGCCATCCGGATCGGCGCAGAGGGCTTTCCATTGGTCAGGGTGATGCAGGAGCTGCGACAGCGTCATGCACATCGAATTGCGCGTGGTGTCGGATCCGGCAAGAATGAGGCCCACAACCTGCGCGCGGATTTCCTGCTCGGAGAGGTCGCCCGATGCGGCGGTGGCGGCGACATAGTCCGAGAGGAAGTCGCCGCGCGGATTGGCGCGACGGTCGGCCAGCAGCTTGTCGACATAGGCGTTGAATTCGGTGAGCGACTGTTCGATGGCGGCGCGGCGCGACACGTCAACGAAGCCGATCGATTCAGCCGTGTCGCTGATCCAGCGCATGAAGACGGGGAGGTCGGCGCGCGGGATGCCGAGAATGTCGGCGATGATGCGGGCGGGCAGCTGGGCCGCGAAGTCCTTGAGGAAGTCGACCGGGCCCTTGCCGAGATGTTCGTTGATGATCTCCGTAGCGATGGCGGCGGCCTTGGGGCGCATCGCTTCCATCAGCTTGAAGGCGAAGGTGCGGGCGACGGGCTGGCGGCGGCGCTGGTGGACGTCGCCATTGGCGAACAGCATGACCTGCGCGACGAAGTCGAAGATGGGGCCGTCGAAGATACCCTGCATCATCTTCATCTCGGTCTCGAGCTGGCGCGTGTTTTCCGGCGAGACGATCTGGTCGACCATGCGGGCGCGCAGGGCGAGCACCAACGAGCCCATGCCCATCGGCACCTTCACCAGAGGTGTCTGCGCGCGGAGGTCCTTGAAGAGGTTGTAGGACGAGGCTTCCGGGTTCTGCAGGTCCCAGTCGAGGACGGGGATGTCGTTGTAGGATTTGAGCGCGGTTGCGGTGTCGGCCATGGGGAGGCTCCGGATGCTTGACAGTGTCAAGACATAACCCGGTTTGCCGCGCGCGCAAAGCGGGGTGTGGTGATGTTTCACAGCCCGCCTGCGAGCCTAGTCGAGGAACGCTGTCACCGCCTTCGCGAACGCTTCGGGCTGGTCGACCATGATGAAGTGGTAGCTGCCGTCCATGCGCTGCAGGCTGGCGGCGGGGAGGCCCTCGTAAGCGCCCTTATAGAGGTCGTCAGCCATCGACTGCGGCTGGCCCATCGTCTCGTCCCACGCATAGAGCACCGTGACCGGCGCCTTGATGGCGGCGAGCTGTGGGCGAGCGTCGTCGATCATGATGTCGTGCATCGCCTGCGCCATGACGTGGCGATCCGAGCGGATCGACCAGTCGGCCAGGGTGGGGCGCGCGGCTTCGGTGAGCGTCATCATGTTCATGGTCTGCGCCTGGCCCTCGGCAAAGTCGCTGTCGGACATGGAGAGGATCTGCGTGCGCGCCTGTTCGGCGAAGGGCGTGGCGGTGGCTGCGGTGGCGGTGGAGCCATAGAGCAGCGAGTAGAAGGGTAGTGCGTCGACGATCATTACGCGGCCGGTTGCGGCGGGCTTTGCGGCGGCGATCTTGAGCGCCATCAGTCCGCCCATGGAGTGGCCAATGATCGCGGGGTGGTCGAGCTTGCCGGCGTAGGCGGCGATCTCTGCCGTGAGTGGCGCGATGACCGCGCCGTCGGCGTTGGGGCCGGGGGGCGATCCTGCGAACCCGTTGACCTGCAGGACGTGGACGCGGTGGGTCGGCGACAGTTGCTTGACCGTCGCGTCCCACACGGCGCCGGAGGAGGCGAGGCCGGGAATGAGGATCACGTCCGGGCCTTGTCCCGTAACGGTTGCGGTGAAGCGTTCCTGCGCTATGGCGGTGAGGCTGAGCGCGGGCAAGGCAAGGGCGATCGCCGCGATGGCGGCGTTGAAGAAGCGGTGCATGTGAGGTGTCTCCTGGTGGGTTCGTCTACTCGGCAGCTTTGCTGAAGCCGCCCAACTCGTCGTCGAAGATCTCGTCCACGCGCTTGCCGAACAGCCGCGCGATGCGGAAGGCCAGCGGAAGCGAGGGATCGTATTTGCCGGTCTCGAGAGCGTTCACCGACTGGCGGGAGACGCCGAGCGCGTCGGCGAGGTCTCCCTGGCTCCAGCCTTTCTGGGCGCGGAGAACGCGAAGGTCGTTCTTCACCTCGCGCCTCCAAGCGGAAGGCAACGGGCCACGCCCATGAAGATCGCCCACATCGGGAAGATCACCCACAGTTCGAGGTGCGGCACGACGCCGAACATGTCGAGGAAGCCGACCGTGGTGCAGACCATCAGCGTGGCGCCCGTCGCCCAGGCGTAGGCGCGGTTGATGCGGTCGCGCTGGTATTCGTCGTCCTCCTCGCGCGGCAGCAGGAAGATGGCGCGAATGGCGAAGATGAGAGGAATGGCCGGCGCGATGGCGACGGCCCAAGCGACCCAGCCGGTCGGTTCGGCGCTGTTTGCGTAGCTGACCGCTGCCATCAGCAGGAAGACGTAGGCGAACATGGCGGGCAGGAAGCGCATCGCGTAGCGGCGGTAGGGAGCGCGCATGCGCTCGCCGAAGCCGCGCTTGCGGCGGATCATGTTCGGGATGTTGGCGATAGCGATCAGCGCCAGCGTGAAGGCCACGACGATGACGCCGCCGACCATCGGTCCGCCGGGCGAGCCGGAATGCATGAACAGGTAGACCGCGCCCGCGAAGGCGCCGAGGGTTGCCGCCATCCCGGCCGCCCACCCGGTCCAGAATCCGGCCCCGAGGCTTGTGCTCATCTCCGCGTTTTCGACGGTTAGCTCGGCCGGCTGCATGTCAACTCTCCCTGACTGTTAGTCAAGGAAACACGACAGGCCGGCGCCTGTCAAGGAAACACGACAAAAAAAGTCTGCGTCCTCGAACAATCGTTCAAAAAGGAAAAATGTGGCCCGCCTCATGATCGCGGGGACCACCGCACGATCCTGAGGCGGGCAGCGCGGGTCTCTCCAGGAGGCCATCGTAGATGGCGCTCAGGGAGAGACGCGACGCGCGTCTCGGTTGGGGCCATCTTCGCCAAGACAGGCCCCGGAAGCGATCCGGCCCGGTCTTTCGACCGGGCCGGGCTGGTTTCTAGTTCGCGTCGACGATGCCTTGTTCGCGTGCGGCTTCCCGCATCGCTTTCTGCAGCTTCTCGAAGGCGCGGACCTCGATCTGGCGGATGCGCTCGCGGCTGACATTGTAGTGGGCCGAGAGGTCTTCCAGCGTGGTCGGTTCTTCTTTCAGGCGGCGCTCGGTGATGATGTGGCGCTCACGTTCGTTGAGGGATTCCATCGCGCGTTCGAGGAGGCTCATGCGCGCGCCGAACTCGTCGCTCTCTGCCATACGCTCGGCCTGGCCGGGCGTGTCGTCGGCGATCCAGTCCTGCCATTCGGCCTCGCCCTCCATGCCGCCAATCGGGGCGTTCAGGGAGGCATCGCCCCCCGACGCCATTCGGCGGTTCATCGAGGTGACTTCTTCCTCCGTCACGCCGAGGCGGCGGGAGATTTCAGCCAAGTTCTCGGGACGCAGGTCGCCTTCTTCCAGCGCGCTGATTTCGCCCTTGAGGCGGCGCAGGTTGAAGAACAGCTTCTTCTGCGCGGCCGTGGTGCCGAGTTTCACCAGCGACCACGAGCGCAGGATGTATTCCTGGATCGCGGCGCGGATCCACCACATGGCGTAGGTGGCCAGGCGGAAGCCCTTGTCCGGGTCGAACTTCTTGACGGCCTGCATCAGGCCGACATTGCCCTCGGAGATGACCTCCCCCATGGGCAGGCCATAGCCGCGATAGCCCATCGCGATCTTGGCCACGAGGCGCAGGTGGGAGGTTACCATCCGCTCGGCGGCTTCGGCGTCCTGATGCTGGGCCCAGCGCTGGGCGAGCATGAACTCCTCGTTCTTCTCCAGAAGCGGGAATTTGCGGATTTCCGAAAGGTAGCGCGAAAGGCCCTGTTCCGGGCTGAGTGAGATCGCAAGGCTTGCCATTTTCGTCTCCTTCTTCTTTTCGCCAGCTCTGGTCCTGGGGAGGAAAAGCTCGCGTTATTGTTCTCAGTCGTCTCGCGGGGCCCTTCTTTGTGTGTCTACGAGGACCCTCACGAAACGGACCTACGACGGCTATCTGGCAGGATTATGGTCCCGCCCCCCGGTTTGTCCGTTTAGTTAAATGGGGGACACCATCGCGGCGTAAAAGGGCCAGGGTCGGCGATCATATCTATGCGACAGGCGCAGCCCGGCTAAAGTCAGCCCGGCCGGCCGCGCCGCGGGGTTCGCAGGGCTGAATTCGTAAGAATGGACGATGTTTTCAAGGGCGGCCGGGAGGCTTCCGTGGACGGCAACTGTCGGGAACGGGGACCCCGTGGTAGGTTTCCACCCTGATCATGGAGGTCGGAATGCGGCTCAAGTCGACGGGATTGGCGGCTCTGGTTCTGATAATCGCGGCTGTGCCAGCAGGCGCGCCGGCGTTCGCGCAGCAGCCGGGTATGGTGATCGCCTTCCTCGACAAGAATGCCGACGGCAAATGCGACCTCAACGAATACCTCACCTTCCAGCAGCCGCGGCTGGCGGAGTTCGACAAGGACGGCGATGGCGGGCTGAACCTCGGCGAGTTCAGGGAGTCGCTGCAGGGCAAGTCCAAGATGAACGCCGCCTTCGTGTTCAGGAACGCGAACGCCGAGGGCGGACGCACGCTCTCGCAGAAGGAATTCCTCGGCTACCATGCCTGGGTGTTCAAGGAATACGTCGACAGCGACAAGGACGGATTCATGTCGGCCGAGGAATGGTCGGCGGTGATGGCTGCGAACAGTTAGTTGTGGCGTGCTGCGCGCGCGATTTCTCTCGCGCGCCACATCCGGGCATGGCATGTTTGAATTCGTCTAAAGCCACATATCGGAGGTCAGCGGCATGCGTGCTGCGCAACTATCCGGGGCGGGGTGGCTAGTTATCGGCGTGGTGTCGCTCGCAGGTTGTTCTGCGATACCGATACCATTGACAGACATGTCGATACCGATGCCGAGCCTTCTGGGGTTCGGGCAGGCGGAAATCACGCCGGCCATGGAGCCGGTGCCCTTGTCGGGTGATCCTGTCATCGAGCGCGCGGGCGAGCCTGCGCGCGGCCTGATGGCGTCGGACAGGCCGGCGTTCTTTGTGCAGTGGAAGCCGGAGATGCCGGGGCTCACGCGGCGGCCGCGCGTCGACGCGTCGACCGCGCTGCCCGTTTATCCGGAGGACGCGGTCAGGAATGAGGAGACCGGTGTCACCACGCTCGAATCCTGCGTGACGGTGGAGGGTCGGATGGTCGATGTGAAGCTTGCGCGATCATCGGGCTCGGTGACCCTGGATAGCGCGACACTGGCCTGGGCGCAGACCGCGAGATTCGCACCGGCCGAGTTCAACGGCGAGCCGATGGCGGTGTGCGGCTACCGCCTCGATTATGAGTGGCGCGTACAGGAGCGGCAGTCGCGATAGGGCGAGAGGGTAGCCTTGATGCCCTGTGCCGGTTAGCTTTTCGGACGATTGATCGGGAAGCGCGGTTGGGAATTGGGCATGGGCGTGGTTCGCGCTGCTATCATTGCGCTTGGATTTTTGGCTGCGGCAGGCCTCGCTGAGGGGCAGGAGGCGCCGCGGGACATCAACGATCCTTCAGTCACCAAGCGGCCAATGCCCGATGCCAGCAATATCGCGTTGATGTTCTTTGACTACCCATCGGAGGCGGTTCGAAAGAAACTCGAAGGCACTGTTCGGCTCACAATGTGCGTCAACGCCACCGGAAGGCCAAACTCGATTAGCGTTGTTGAGTCCTCCGGCCATCCAGTGCTGGACGAAGCCGCGCGCAAATGGTTTGCGAGGAAAGCTCGTCTCAGGCCGGCAGAGGCTACTGGCACGCCGGTCGAGGTATGCAACTACACGTTCGAATGGACGTGGAATCTTCCTTGAGCCGTATAGCTGGACGCCCCCGCGATTGTCTCGCTTCCCAGACGCGCTGCCGGTGAAGAACGCCTCAGAGTGTCGCCTACGCCGGCATCGCCCGCAGCGCCGCGATAAGGTCGAGCATGTCTTCCGGCGGGTCGCGCTCGAAGCGCATCTCCTTGCCGGTTATCGGATGCACGAAGCCGAGGATGGCCGCGTGCAGGGCCTGTCGCGGGAAGGCCTTCGCCGTTGCTGTTGCGCGCTCGAAGGCTCCACCTTTGCCGGCGGCGCGGAGCCAGCGGTGCTTGCCATAGGTCTGGTCGCCCAAGACGGGGGCCTGGATGTGCGCCATGTGCACGCGGATCTGGTGGGTGCGGCCGGTCTCTAGGCGGCACTCGACGAGGGCTGCGGCTGGCTGTGTTCCTGTCTCATCAAGACGCCCGAAGGTTTCCAGCGCGCGATAGTTGGTAATCGCGATCTTGCCCTGCGGCAGGTCGTTCTCCTGGCTTGAATCGTCGGACCAGTGGTCAGCGCGGAAGTGTTTCTCCTTCATCACCGCCATCTTCTTGCGGTCGTTCGGCGAGCGGCCGATGTTGGTCTCGATCCTGCCGACCAGCGGACGCGGCGCGCCGCGCGTGACGGCGAGATAGGCGCGCTCGATGTCGTGGGCGGCGAACATGGCGGTGAGCGCGGTGTGGGCGGCTTCGGACTTGGCCGCGACCATCACGCCCGACGTGTCCTTGTCGAGGCGGTGGACGATGCCGGGGCGGGCGACACCGCCGATGCCGGTCAGCTCGGGTCCACAGTGGAACAGCAGCGCATTGACCAGAGTGCCGCGCTCGGAGCCGCCGGCGGGGTGGACCACGAGGCCGGGCTGCTTGTTGATGACGATGAGGTGCTTGTCCTCGAAGACGATGTCGAGGGGGATGTCCTCGGCCTCAGGCAGGGCGGAGACGGGGGCGGGCAGGTCGATGGCGTAGGCGGCGCCGGCAATCACCTTGGCGCTGGCGTCGGTGGCGGGCTGGCCATTGGCGGTGACCCGGCCTTCCTCAATCAGGACGCGAAGTCGCGAGCGCGACATGCCGGTTCCCGCGTCCGCCAGCCATTTATCGAGGCGCGCGCCAGCAGCTTCCGCCGGGGCGAGGAGGGTCAGGGCGGGGGAAGGGTCTGACGTCATGCTTTCGTCGCGATGCGCTGCGAGGTAGGGAGTCGTGAGTGCTACAGGCGGCAACTAACCCGGCGGGGAGGATAAATCCATGACCAGGCTGACAAGGCGCGGTGCGCTGGGACTTGGAGCGGGCCTGGGCGTTGCGGGTCTGGGGGCGGCTGGCTGCGCCACGACGGGCGCCGCGGCGAGCTCAAAGGGGGCTTTCCAGCACGGGATTGCCTCGGGCGACCCGACGCAGACCAGCGTGCTGATCTGGACGCGGGTGACGCCCGAAGCGGAAGGACCGATGGCGGTGGCCTGGGGCGTCGCGCTTGATTCCGGCTTCAAGGATGTGGTGAAGCGCGGCGTGTTCAACACCGGTCCGGAGCGCGACTACACGGTCAAGGTGGACGTGCAGGGGCTCGAGCCGGGGCAGCTGTACTACTACTGGTTCTCGGTCGGGCGGACGTCATCGCCGGGCGGGGCGACGCGGACGCTGCCGGCGACGGGTACAGGCGATTATCGCATGGCGGTGGTGTCGTGCTCGAACTGGCCGTTCGGGTATTTCAACGCCTATCGCGAGATCGCCAAGCGCGGGACGCAGGGCCAGCTCGACGCCGTGATCCATCTCGGGGACTACATCTACGAATACGCAGTGACCGGATATGGCGGCGCCGTCGGCAAGGAGCTGGGGCGTAACCATGAGCCCGAGCACGAGATCATCACGCTCGCCGATTACCGGCAGCGTCATGCGCAGTACAAGTCCGATCCCGACCTGCAGGCGGCGCATGCGGTGGCACCGTGGTTCTGCACCTGGGACGACCATGAATCGACCAACAACTCCTATCGCACCGGCGCGGAAAACCACCAGGCCGAGACCGAGGGCGACTGGAGTGTGCGGAAAGCTGCTGCCGTGCAGGCCTATCTCGAATGGATGCCGGTGCGCGATCCCGAAGCGGGCAAGGCGCGCGAGGCCATCTGGCGCAAGTTCGAGATCGGTGATCTCGCAACCCTGTTCCTGCTGGAGAGCCGGCTGGTCGGGCGCGGCGAGGATGTGACGTATGGCGAGATCCATCTCGCAGCCGACGTCGACCGTCCTGCGATCGTCGACCGCATCAAGGCCAAGCTCAACGATCCCAACCGCACGATGCTCGGCTTCGAGCAGGAGGCATGGCTCGCTGACGGGCTGAAGCAGTCGGCGGCGGCGGGCAGGAAATGGCAGGTGCTCGGCAACCAGGTGACGATGGCCAAGGTGCAGATGCCCGACCTGCAGCGACAC
>CAIKXW010000360.1 GCA_903831485.1 uncultured Alphaproteobacteria bacterium
CCTCGGCCTGCTCGAACAGTCGCGGCACCGTGCGCTGCTGGATGCATGGGCGAAGAATGGCGCGGCGCTGGCCGAGGTGTCGGAAGCCTGGGTCATGCTTCGCCATGCGCGCGAGGGCCGCGAGGCGCTCGAGGCGCGGCTTACACGCGCAGCCGCCGAGCGGACATGGCTCGGACACGCGCTCGAAGAACTGGACGCGCTGGCGCCGGAAGAGGGCGAGACAGTGCGCCTTGCGCTCGATCGGGCCACCATGCAGGCGGGCGAGCGCGTGGCGGAATCGCTGGATGCGGCCAGCCACCAGTTCAACAAGGCCAATATCGAAGGCGCGCTCGCCAATGCCGGGCGGGCCGTTTCGCGGGCGTTGTCGGCGCCGGGCCTTTCCGGGGAGGGAGCCGGCAGCGAACTGGCCGTGCGTATCCGCGCCGCCTGCGAGGCGATCGAGCGCGCCGTGATCGAGGCCAATGAGGCGCGCGCCGCCATTGAGATGGCCGCCGCCGCTTGTGAATTCTCGCCAGCGGCGCTTGAAGCCTCCGAGACGCGGCTCTTTGCGTTGCGCGCCGCCGCCCGCAAGCATGATGTCGACCCCGATGCACTGGCTGGGCTGCGCCGCCGCATGCGGCTTCAGCTCGACGAGATTGCGCATTCCGATCATGCGCTGGCCGCCGCGCGTGCAACCGAAACTGCTGCGCAAGTGGCCTACGATGCTGCGGCCGCCAGCCTCACCGCGCGACGCACCGCTGCGGCGAGGAAACTCGCGAAGGCTGTCTCCGCCGAACTGGCGCCGCTGAAACTCGAGAAGGCCAAATTCCGCATCGCCGTAGCGCCGCGCGCCGAGCCCGGCCCAAATGGTTGTGACGACGTCGCCTTCGAAGTCGAGACCAATCCGGGCGCAGGCTTTGGCGCGCTCGACCGGATCGCGTCGGGCGGCGAGATGGCGCGCTTTGCGCTCGCCGTCAGCGTCTGCCTTGCCGATGTGTCGCCTGCGGGGACGCTGGTGTTCGACGAGGCCGACATGGGTGTTGGCGGCGCAGTGGCGGCGGCCATCGGTGAGCGGCTCGCCATCATCGGAAAGCGCCAGCAGGTGGTTGCGATCACGCACTCGCCGCAGGTCGCAGCCGCAGCGACACGGCAGTTGCGCGTCTCGAAGGCCGAGTCCGCGGGCGAGACCGTCACCTCGGTCGATATGCTGAGCCAGAAGGCGCGCCGTGAAGAAATCGCCCGCATGCTCGCCGGCGCCAGCGTCACGCGCGAGGCGCGGGCGGCGGCAGACAGGCTGTTGGCTGGCGCGTGAGCGGCGGGTAAGAAGCCGCCATGGCTGCTGAAAAACCCGTCGATAAACTTACCAAGGCCGCGGCGACGGCAGAGCTGAAGCGGCTGGCCGAGGACATCCGTGCGGCCGATGCGGCCTATTACCAGGACGATGCGCCTGCGATGAGCGATGCGGACTATGACGCGCTGCGCCAGCGCCTCTCCGCCATCGAAGTGCGCTTCCCCGAGTTGAAACAGGCGGATAGTCCGAGCGA
>CAIKXW010000361.1 GCA_903831485.1 uncultured Alphaproteobacteria bacterium
GGACCTGCTGGAGCGGATTTTCAGCCAGTTCTGCGTGGGGAAATAGGATGTTTCACGTGAAACATTGGCCGGCGCACGGGGAGGCGTTCCCGCTGGCCGACAGGGCCGCGGGCTTTGCGCAACCGGGTCCAGATACGCCTTCAGGGGGCGAACCGAAGCATGCGCGGGCCCGAAATCGCCGGTGCTGCGAATCTCAGGGCTTCTCCAACCGCCGTGTCCCCCGCGCAGGCGGCGGCATGGTCAGCGCGCGTTCGCGCGCTTCGGTGGGCGCGGGTCTGTGCTTCGCGCAGGACTGGACCCCCGCCTGCGCGGGGGACGCGGACCAAGAGGTCCGCTTCCTTCGGGACCGTGCGACATCAACGGGGTCATTCTCCGCATTGTGCTGAAACTCCCGGTTGTGGGTTTCGGGGGGATCGATGCCGTGGCCCCGCGATGGGCCTACAGGGATTCTCGGGACGAGCCCGAGAATGACACGGTGGGTGGGGCTGGATTCCGGAAGGTGATTGCCGGACGTCGCCCGGGGCCGGTCTTCGTGCGCGCTCCCCCTGTCCCAATCACGGAGAGAGCGGTTGAAGAGCATCCTGAGCGCGTTGTGCGGGCGCCTTGCACGAGGCCCACGAAAACGCACAGCACCGCCTCCAGCGAAAGCTGGATCAGCGGTGGGTTGCCTGGGCCGTGTGCGCGGTTTCGTGCTCGTTTCATGCCGGGCATTACAAGTCAGCAAACACACCCCCGATCTGGCGCCACGGTTTCCTCCACACATTTCGCCTAAGCTACTGTATTGATTGGATAAAGACATTCTGCTTCCCCCAAGTCCCAACAACGGTCTTCCCCCGAAAACTGCACAGTTTCCGTTTGTACGGCCCGGTTCGGACTGCCAACGTTTCACGTGAAACGTCCGGGGCGCCTCGACGCGGGGGGCGGGCTCCCTTAAATGACCGCCCTGATCCCCAAACGACCGGGCAATAGGCAGCCGCCGCATGAACGCGCCCTCTGAAACATTCGACGTCATTGTCATCGGCGGTGGACATGCCGGCGCAGAGGCCGCCGCTGCGGCTGCGCGGTTCGGGGCCAGGACGGCGCTGGTCACCCACAGACTTTCGACCATCGGCGAGATGTCGTGCAATCCAGCCATTGGCGGATTGGGCAAGGGGCATCTGGTCCGGGAGGTCGATGCGCTCGATGGCGTGATGGGCCGGGCGGCCGATCGCGGCGGGATCCAGTTCCGCATGCTCAACCGGTCCAAGGGTCCTGCCGTGCGCGGGCCGCGGACGCAGGCGGATCGCAAACTGTATCGCGAGGCGGTCCAGTCGATCCTGGCCGAGTACGAGAACCTCACGCAGATCGAGGATGGGGTCGAAGACCTCATCCTCGAGAATGGCCGGGTTGCGGGCGTCATCGGCCAATCGGGCCGCTCGTGGCGGGCAGGCGCTGTCGTGGTGACGACGGGCACATTCCTCAAAGGCCTGATCCACATTGGCGAGAAGCGGATCCCGGCGGGCCGCGTCGGCGAGGCGCCGGCCATTGGTTTGTCGGATCGGCTCTATGGCCTCGGCCTCCAGATGGGCCGGCTCAAGACCGGAACGCCTGCCCGGCTTCGCGCCTCAACTATTGAGTGGTCGGACCTGGAAATGCAGGCGGCGGATGCCGAGCCGATCCCATTCTCGTTCCTGAACGACCGGATCGACGTGCCGCAAATTGCGTGCGGCATCACCTGGACGTCGGCCGAGGCGCACGCCGTGATCGGCGACAACCTTCACAAGTCGGCGGTCTATTCGGGGGCCATTGCCGGGCGGGGCCCGCGCTATTGCCCTTCGATCGAGGACAAGGTGAAGCGGTTTGCCGATCGCGACAAACACCAGATCTTCCTCGAGCCCGAAGGTCTGCCCGGCACCGAGTATGGCGACACCATCTATCCCAACGGGATTTCGACCTCGCTGCCGGAAGACGTGCAGGAAGCCTTCATCCGCAAGATCCACGGGCTCGCAAATGTCGAGATCCTGCGCTTCGGCTATGCGATCGAATACGACTATGTCGACCCGCGCGAGCTGACCCCGGACCTTGCCGTGAAACGCCTGCCCGGCCTTTACCTGGCCGGCCAGATCAATGGCACGACAGGCTATGAAGAGGCTGCAGGACAGGGCCTGATGGCCGGTCTCAATGCGGCGCGCTTTGCGGCGGGCAGTGATCCGTACATCCTGGATCGCAGCCGCGCCTATATCGGGGTGATGATCGACGACCTCGTTACGCGGGGCGTTTCCGAGCCCTATCGCATGTTCACATCACGCGCCGAATACCGCTTGAGCCTGCGAGCGGACAATGCCGACCAGCGGCTGACGGAAGAGGGTGTTCGCGCAGGCGTTGTGGGCTCGTGGAGGCGTGAAGCGTTTCACGTGAAACATTCATCGATCGATGCGGCGCGGTCGAAACTCAACACCCTGACGCTTACGCCGAACGAGGCGCGCGGTCACGGCATCATGATCAATCTCGATGGCAAGCGCCGCAACGCGCTGGAGATCCTCGCCTATGACGGGGTCGACTTCACGCGGCTACGCGGCGTGTGGCCAGAGCTTTCCGATGTGACGCCGCAGGTCGCAGAGCAGATGGAGATCGAGGCGGCGTATGCCGGCTATCTCGACCGCCAGGAGGCGGACATCGTCGCCTTCCGGAAGGACGAGGACATGCGGCTGCCGGCCGACATTGACTATCGCGCCATCGGCGGACTTTCGAACGAGGCGAAGGACAAGCTCTCGACCGTGCGCCCGGCGACGCTTGGCCAGGCGGCGCGGATCGAAGGCATGACGCCCGGGGCGATCACTGCGGTGCTGGGGCACCTGAAGCGGTCGGCGAAGAAGGTCGGGCGGGCGGCGCAGGGGTGAGCTTCCGAGCCGCCACATTTGTGAGCCCGTCCTCGTCCTTCGAGACGCCCGCTGTGCGGGCTGCTCAGGATGAGGACTTCGGATCGATTGGTAGAGAAGCCCTCATCCTTGGGAGAGCCCGCAGGGCTCGTCTCAAAGGACGAGGGCGGGCTTCCCGGAGCCTGGACTGATGCCCTGGCCCACGCATGACGAAGATGGCTTCGGGCCTGAGGACGCGATCGGGCTGACCGGTGTTTCACGTGAAACACTGGCGCGCGTTCGTTCATACCTCGCCGTGCTGGACGCATGGCGGGAGCGAATCAACCTGATAGGCCCCGGCGAGGGGCGCCATTTGTGGCGGCGGCATGTGCTCGACAGCCTGCAACTGCTGGACCAGATCCGGCCAGAGGACCAAAAAATTGTCGACCTCGGTTCCGGAGCCGGATTTCCCGGATTGCTGATCGCCGCCGCCATGGTGGAGCGGCCGGGCGCCTCCGTCACGCTGGTCGAGAAGAGTCCCCGGAAAGCCGAGTTCCTTGAAGCCGCTATTGCCAAGGTCGGTCTGCCTGCCCGGGTCCTGAACACGCGGATCGAGGACCCGCCGGCGTCGCTGGCCCGGGATCGTTTCGACTTGCTCACGGCGCGGGCGCTGGCGCCGCTGCCCAAGCTTTTGGGGTATGGTTACGCATGGCTTAAACCTTCCGGTAACGCCCTGCTGATGAAAGGTAGGGACACGGCCGCCGAACTGGCCGAGGCGCGCCGCTCCTGGACCTTCACGGTCGCCGAGCGGGAAAGCCTCTCCAGTCCGGAAGGGCGCGTGCTGACGATTTCGTCGATTGAACCCCGGAGGGCCTGATGCGCGTCATCGCCGTCGCCAACCAGAAGGGCGGAGTGGGCAAGACCACGACCGCCATCAATCTTGGCACCGCGCTCGCAGCGGTGGGCAAGCGCGTACTCGTGATGGATTGCGATGCGCAGGGCAACGCCTCGACAGGTCTCGGCGTCGAGCCGATGGCGCGGATGAAGACCAGCTATGACGTGCTGGTCGGTGATGGCGGCATGGTCGATGCGATCGTGAAGACGAAGGTGCCGAACCTCGATCTCATCCCTGGCGACGAGAACCTCGCTGGCGTCGAGACGATGCTGCACAATGATCCGCAGAAGAATTTCAAGTTGAGGCAGGCCTTCGCGGCGTTCGCGAAGCTGGGCCGCGACTACGACACCGTTCTGATCGATTGCCCGCCGTCGCTGTCGACCGTGACGATCAACGCGATGGTGGCGGCGAACGCCGTTCTCGTGCCGCTGCAGTGCGAGTTCCTCGCGATGGAAGGTCTCTCGCAGATACTCCGCACGATCGAACTGGTGCGTTCAGGACTGAACCCGGATCTCGAAGTGCAGGGCGTCGTGCTGACCATGTACGACAAGCGGAACAACCTCTCCGACCAGGTCGCCACCGAAGTGCGCACCTATCTCGGCTCCAAGGTTTACCAGACAGTCATACCCCGGAATGTACGTTTGTCGGAGGCCCCGTCCTTCGGACTACCGGCCATACTCTATGACCACAAATGCTCTGGCAGCGAGGCCTACATAATGCTCGCGCAGGAGCTGATGCAGCGTGAACGCGAGAGGGCGGCGGCGTGACACAACCTATGAAGCAGGCGAGACTCGGGCGTGGATTGTCGGCCCTGCTGGGCGACTATGCTGGCGCACGCAATGCGATCGAAGCTGGCGAGCCGGAGGCCGCCGCGATCAATGCTCCGTCTACGGATGATCCCTCGCCGTCGGTGATCGCGATCGATCGCATCGTCCCGAACCCGAAGCAGCCGCGGCGCACCTTTGTCGAGGCGGACCTCGAAGAGCTGACCGAGTCGATCAGGACCAAGGGCGTCATCCAGCCGATCCTGGTGCGCCCCGATCCGACGCAGCCTGAAATGTTCGAGATCATCGCGGGCGAGCGCCGCTGGCGTGCGGCGCGTCGTGCCGGTCTCTCGATGGTGCCGGCGGTCGTGCGCGAGATGGACGATCGCGAGATGCTCGAGATCGCCATCATCGAGAACGTTCAGCGCGCAGACCTCAATGCAGTCGAAGAAGCCGAAGCCTACAAGGCGCTGATCGACCGGTTCGGCCGGACGCAGGAATCTGTCGCGCAGCAGGTCGGCAAGAGCCGCGAGCATGTCTCGAACACGCTGCGCCTGCTCTCGCTGCCGGAAGATGTGCGCGAGCATGTGCGTGAAGCGCGTCTGACGCCGGGCCATGCGCGGGCGCTGATGAAGACATCCGATCCGTCGGGTTTTGCCGCGACAGTCATCGCAAGGCAGTTGTCGGTGCGCGAGACCGAGGCGCTGTCGAAGGCGGACAAGGTGTCGGGCGGAAAGTTCGAGATCAAGTCGGCGGGCGCGGACAAGGATGTCGATACGAAAGCACTCGAGCTCGACCTGCAGCGCGCGCTGGGGCTTGATGTCGACATCCGCCATGTGAACGGCAAGGGCGGCGAGGTGCGCATCAAGTATGCGCAGCTTGAGCAGCTCGATGAAATCTGCCGCCTGCTGTCGCGGCCGCGCGTTGCGGTAACGAATGACGGGCTGGACTAGGCGTTCGTCAGATCGTCCGCGTCGCAATCCGGTGGATCAGGTTGCGGATTATCGCGTCCGACGGCGCCCCCGCCTGCTTGCAGGATTTTTCGGCTTCGTAGAGGCGGGCGATGGTTCGCTGCAGCGTTGGTGCGCGCCAGTCGCGGATGGCGCGCGAGAAGGCGGGCCACTCTTTCTCGAACACGGGCGGACGCAGCCGCATGCCGGACCCTGCGCCTGAACCCACCGCATCGATCACGCGCAGCATGCGGAAGTGCAGGGTGCGCAGCGCCGAGATCGGACTTCCGCCTGCATCAAGATAGCGGTTGATCGACAGCGTCGCCTGCGCGGCGTCGCCGAGGATGGCGGCGTCGGCCGCATCATCAGCGCCGCGCGGCTGTTCGGCGGAGGCGAGCAGGCTGATGTCATGCGCCGTCACGGCGCGGCCGAGGCCGATGGCGTAGAGCTCGAGTTTCTCGAGTTCGGAAAGTGCAAGCCGGCGGTCGCCGGGAAGTTCGGCCACGAAAGCGGCGAGGGCAGGCTCTTCCATCGCGACGCCTGCGGCCGCAAGGCGCCGCGTCACGAGATCGTTGATCGTCGTTTCGTCGTCGGCAAAAAGCTGCAGCGCCTGTGCAGCGTCCGATGCCTCGAACGCGCCGCGCAGCTTGCTCGCCTTGCCAAGATCGCCGCCCTCGACGATCCAGGCAGCTTCCGGGTTCAGCATCCCCTTCTCGATGTCGCCGAGGATTTCGATGACAGGCCTGGCGCTCGTCTCACGATCGATGCGGACGCGAACAAGACGGTCCCCGCCCATCAGGGATCTTGCGACCAGTTCGTCGGCAAGCGTCTGCGGGTCGCGCTTGAGATCGTCGTCGGAGAGCTTGACCAGATTGAACGGGTCGATGCCGGGGACCCAGCGTTGCGCCAGCATGTCGGCAGCGGTGGAGACCAGGCCCGGATCACCGCCGAAGATGAGGGCGATGCGTGTCTTGCCCTGCGGCTTGTCGCAGAAGGCGAGCGCGCGGGCGCCCGTGAGCTTCATTTCCCCGGCGTCTGGATTTGGGCGGGCGGCGTGGGCTGGACTGGAATGCCCGTCTTGGGATCGACCGTCTTTCCAGCCGCCATGATCATCTCGGCGCGGATCGAACGCGCGAGCAGGGTGGCAAGCCGCTCCTGCGCCGCCGTCTGGGCTGCGAGGTCGCTATAGGCCGCGTCAGCGAAGTTGAAGCTTGCGCGCTCCTCAACGGAGCCGGCGCCGAGAATCGCGCCACCGGCGCCGCGCAAGGTCCAGGCGGCGCTGCCGACGTAGTCAGAGCGCGAGGCGGCCTGATCGGGCGTGAAGGCGAGGCGTTCGACGCTCTGGCGAAGAGCGACGTCGAGCGTGCCGGCGCTGAAACCCGGTACACCCTGGCCGACGGAGCGGACAAGCTCCTGGCGAAGGAAGTGACCGGTGCGGCCGGATGCTGCGCCTGCCGTGGCGACCGCGCGGATCTCATTGATCGCGATCGGGCCGGAATTCGCATACGCCGCCCCCTGGCCGCCGCCATAGACGGGCGAGAATCCGCAGGCGGTCAGTGGCAGGAGGGCGAGGGCAAGGAAGGCTGCGCGGATCATGATGCGACGATATTGACGATACGGCCGGGGACCACAATCACCTTTCGCACGGTGAGCCCCGCCAGATGTTGCATCACCGCATCATCCGCACGGGCGGCGGCCTCCACGGCGGCCGGGTCGGCGCTGGCCGATACTGTGATTTCCGCGCGCCTCTTGCCATTGATCTGCACGGGCAGCGTGACCGTGTCGGAGACCAGCAGGGCAGGGTCCGGTGTTGGCCACCTGGCTGTCGCAACCATGCCGGCGCCGCCCAGCAAGGCCCAGCATTCTTCGGCCAGATGCGGCGCGAAGGGTGCTGCGATCTGGGCGAACAGGCGAAGCGCCTCGCGGCGGGCGGTGGCCATGCCGGGCGCTGCGGATTGCTCCGCCCTGCGCAGGGCGTTGCCCAGCTCGTTCATGCGGGCGATACCGACATTGAAATGGAATTTCTCGATGCCGTTCGTCACATCGCGCACGGTGCGATGGGCGAGGCGGCGCAGGTCCAGCGGCTCGCCGCTGTCGGCCGGGCCATCGTCTGCCGCAGGGGCCGCTTCCACCAGCGCCCACAGTTTCTGGATCGAGCCCCACGCGCCGCGTACGCCGGCGTCGGTCCATTCGAAGTCGCGCTCGGGCGGCGAGTCCGACAGCACGAACCAGCGGGCGACGTCTGCGCCGTAGTCCGCGATGATCTGGATCGGATCGACGACGTTCTTCTTCGACTTCGACATCTTCTCGACGCCGCCGATCGCGACAGGCTTGCCACTGGAGATTTCGACGAGCGCACCGTCGCGCTTCTCGATCTCCTCGGGCAGGAGCCACTGGCCATCCGCAGACTTGTACGTCTCGTGCGTGACCATGCCCTGCGTGAACAGCCCGGCGAAGGGTTCGCCGCTGGGCAGGTCGAGCAGGCCAATATCGCGCAGGGCGCGGGTGAAGAAGCGCGAATAGAGCAGGTGGAGAACCGCATGCTCGACGCCGCCGATATACTGGTCGACGGGCAGCCAGTAGCCGGCTTCTTCCCTGTTGATCGGCTCTTTCGATTTCGGATCGCAGAAGCGCGCGAAATACCAGGACGAGTCCACGAACGTATCCATCGTGTCCGTCTCACGCTCGGCTTTGCCGCCGCAGCTGGGGCAGGCGACATGCTTCCACGTCGGATGGCGCGCCAGCGGGTTGCCCGGCTCGGAGAAGTCGGCGTTGTCGGGAAGACGGACGGGCAACTGATCGTCCGGCACGGGCGCGGTTCCGCATGCGGCGCACTTGATGACCGGGATTGGGCATCCCCAGTAGCGCTGGCGCGAGACGCCCCAGTCGCGCAGGCGATACTGTGTTGTCGCCTCGCCGGCCTGACGATCCAGCAGCGCCTTGATCGCGACGGTGATCGCGTCCTTCGTCGTGAGGCCGTTCAGGAAGTCGGAATTGTAGATCGTGCCTTCGCCGGCATAGGCCTCGCCGCGCACGGTGTAGCTCTCAGGGTCGGCGCCAGGCGGCAGCACAACCGGCTTGAAGGGCAGGCCATACTTCTCCGCGAACTCGATATCGCGCTGGTCGCCGGCGGGCGAGCCGAAGATCGCGCCTGAGCCGTAGGTGGACAGCACGAAGTTCGCCGCCCAGACGGGCAGCTCCCAGTTGGGATCAAACGGATGCTTCACGCGGATGCCGAGGTCGATGCCGACCTTATCGGCCTTCTCGATGTCGGCTTCGGACGTGCCGCGCGCAGCGCAATCGGCCATGAATTTCGCAACGTCCGGTCGTGACTTGGCAATTTGCTTCGTCAGCGGATGGTCCGGCGCGAGCGCAAGGAAGGCGGCGCCGAACAGCGTGTCGGGACGCGTGGTGAAGACTTCGATGGGGTCGGTCGCGTGATTGGGGCCGCCATCGCCGGTGGGGCGGGGCAGGAAGTCCGGCGCATGCGCGATCTCCCACCAGATCTTCGCGCCCTGGCTCTTGCCGATCCAGTTGGCCTGCATCGTGCGGACCTTGTCGGGCCAGCGGTCGAGCGTGTTCAGCGCTTCCAGCAGATCATCGCCATACTTGGTGATACGGAAGAACCACTGCTCCAGCTCGCGCTGTTCGACGACAGCGCCGGAACGCCAGCCGCGACCGTCCACCACCTGCTCGTTGGCCAGCACGGTGTTCTCGACAGGATCCCAGTTCACTTTCGCAGAGCGGCGATAGACCAGATCGCTGGCCAGCATCCTCAGGAAGATGCGCTGCTGCTGTTCGTAATAGTCAGGCTCGCAGGTCGTGACTTCCTTCGACCAGTCGAAGCTCAGTCCCAGCGGCGCGAACTGATCCTTCATCGCCTGGATGTTCTGCAGCGTCCACGTGCGGGGCTGGGCTTGTCTCTCTATGGCGGCGTTCTCTGCCGGCAGGCCGAACGCATCCCAGCCCATCGGGTGCAGGACGTTGTAGCCGTTGGCGATGCGATAGCGCGCGACGACGTCGCCCATCGCATAGTTGCGGACATGGCCCATGTGGAGCCGGCCCGAGGGGTAGGGGAACATCTCGAGGATGTAGGCCTTGGGCATGTCGCCCGCTTCGCTCGCGGACCTCGCGCGGAAGACCTGCGCGCGTTCCCACGCGGCGCGCCATTTCGGCTCGGTCTCTTTGGGATTGTAGCGGGTGGCCATCGTGTCGCTCGTGTCCGTTCAGAAGCGGGGGTTTGCATATCCCGCCGCCAAACGAAAAGCGACGGGGCTTATTCGACGCCGCCGAGTCGAAGCTGGCGGGCCTTCGCAAGGATCGCGTTCTCGAGCGCGATATTGGTGTCAGGGCTCACCGAGGCAGGCACCCAGGCGCCGCCGACCAGCGTTTCCCGGAAGACGGCGGCCGAGATGCCGTCAGCGCGCAGGCGCGTGTCGAGGATGTAGACGGTAGCCTTCAGGCGCTCGTCGGCTTTCGACGGGTTGGCGTACCAGTCGGTTATGACGACGCCGCCGTACGGGTCGGCCGAGGCGAGCGGCAGGAAGGACAGGGTGTCGAGCGTGGCGCGCCACAGATAGGCGTTGACGCCAAGGCTGCCGGTTTCTTCCGGGCCCAGCTGGGAGCTGGAGGATTCGGCCGTGTTTGCGGTCGAGGAGCCGAAGATGGTGCATCCCGAGGCCACGAGGCCGGCGGAAACCATCAGGGCGGCAGTCGCCACACGTGAAAACATCACCACGTCACTCCGTCATCCGGCGCATTGCGCCCCCAAGGGAAGCCCCCCTCCAGAAAAGGGGGGAGGCGAGGGAGCCGCTTCCTTAGCTGCTGGCCGGTCCCGCACGCAAGGGCCGAGCGCCGTTAGCCCCGCCGCAACACCGCCTCATATAGAGCCTGAACTGAACTGTGATTGCGGAGGAATTCTGGCATGCGCGGACCTATTTCGCCGACGCTGACGATTGCAGCGCTTGCCCTCGGCGCGGCTGGGCCTGCTTCCGCCCAGTCTGCTGATGGGGAGTGGCAGACAAAGGCGGAGGCCGTGCTCGTCGCCGGAGCAATCGACGAAGGCGATCCGATCGCTCCGGCGGGCGATGTGCTGCTTGGCTCGGCCATGGTCGAGGTCGCACGATCGGACACGTTCGAGAACGGGCTGACGCTCGGCTGGCTTGGTGCGGCGCGGTTCGAGCGGGATGCGGCCTCGCGGCCAGCGTTTGCTGGGTCTTTTGCCGTCTGTCCCGCCGCGGTTGCCGGGTGTCCTTCGGCTGGCGGACTGTCGCCGGTCGCGCCATCGACCGGCCTGTCAGTGGGCGGCGTGCGGAGGAATAAGGACGGTTTCGTGGCTCTGGAGGCGGCGTCGGTGTCGCTGGCCGGGCCGTGGGGCGAGGGGGTGCTGGGCTGGGACGCGGGGGCGGCCGCGCGGCTGGATGCGCGCGCGCCAAGCGTGCTGACCCGCGCCTCCGCCTATTCGCCCGGCCTTGATCCGACGGCGCTCAGCATCGTGCGCGCACGCAATGACGTGACCGGGCCGTCGGCAAAGGCGAGCTATCTCTCGCCGCGCTGGCTCGGGCTTAGGGTTGGCGTGTCCTACACGCCGGAAGCCAACGAGCGCTCGGCCGATTTCGACCCCGATTTCAGCGGACCCGGACTCGCGTCCGCGCAAATCGAAGACGTCTGGGAGGGCGCGGTATCGTTCGCCCGCCAGTTTGCCGAGCAGGATCTGCGCGTGCGCGGCGCTGTCACCTATACCAACGCCGCCGCCGCATCGTCGCTTGCCGCCTTTGGCGACTATGAAGCCTGGGGCGCCGGGGTCGAGCTGGAGCATGACGGCTGGACGGGCGGGGCCCGCTGGCTGTCCAGCAACAATGCCTGGCAGGCCGGCGATGGCGACTACGAAGCCTGGGAAGTTGGCCTCGTGAAGGACGTCGAGGGCTGGCGGTTCGGCGTCGAGGGCGGCTGGGCGTCGGATGGTCTTCTGGACGTGGAAGGCGCCAGCTGGCTGGTGGGCGTCAGCCACGACATTTCCGAAAACCTGGAACTCGGCGTCGCCTGGAGCGCTGCTGAAGCAGACATTCCGGTACCGTCAGGAATCGGCACTGGCCACAGAAATGCCAGCAATGACGGGCTCTTGGTGGAATTCACTGTGCGTAATTAGTGACACCCTCTGGCTAAAGAGAGCCAAAGGGCCTTCAATTAACTCCTGTTAACTTTTGTAGCCTGAGTCGCGGGTATTATGTCGGGCGAGAGGGTGGACATGCGGATTTCCACAACATTGCTTTGTCTGGCCGCCTCGCTGGCGGCGGCCCCTGCGTTCGCGCAGGGAAATACGCAGCCTGCGGCGAAACCGCAGGGCAAGCCCCTGTCGCAAGCCGCGTCGCCGGCCGGCGACAATGCTGAGCGGCCCGCGCAAGCATCGCCGTTCAATTTCGGCCTTGGCATAAACAAGGGCGGTACGGAACGCTCGCTCCTGCAGGTCGGACCGATCCTCAAGGATGAGGTCGAGCTGACCTGGAAGCCAGCGAACAACTGGGGCGTCACGCTCGATCTCACCAGCCGCTCGTCGAACGCACTGCCCGCCCAGCTTTTCCCGCGCGAGGAAGTCACGGCCGGCGTCACCTACCAGCTCACGCCGCGCTTCCGCCTCGGCGGTGGTGTCACCGTGAAGGGCGACTCGGTCGCCGAGTCGCTGTCCGATCCGGCCACCCGCTTCGGCAAGGAAGGCTCCGAAGCCTCCGTCCGCATCGAGTCGGCTTTCTCGTTCTAAGCTAGCGCTTGCCCCAACCCGCAATCACGCTGTCGATCGCAGCCCATCCGGCTGCGTACAGCATCGCGCTTGCCGCGTTGCTGGCGTCGACGCCGCCGAGCGCGTAGGCGGGCAGGGGCGCCTCACGGCTCAGCTGACGGAAACGCAGCGCGCCCATGGCGTGCCCGGCTGTCGGGCTGCGGCTGGGAAAGACCGTCGAGACGATAACGGCGTCAACGCCAAGCCGCCTCGCGCGTGTGATCGCGGCGCGCGAGTGAGCGGCCGTCGTCTCGACCATGCCCGCGCGTGACCGAACGCCGCGCAGCAGGCGCTCCGGCCAGTGCACGCCGCTCGCCCCGATGCGCACAGCAAGGGCAGGGTCGGCCGAGACAAGCAGGATCAGCCCCCGCTGTCGGCACAATCGCGCCAGCGCAAGTCCCATGGCGAGGCGCCTCTCCTCACCATAATGACGCCAGATCACCCCCGTGCCGCGCGGCAGGCGTCGGACAATTGCGCGCACGTCCAGCGTCCGCGCCGGGTCGGTCACGAAGAAAGCGCGGGGCAGGGGTGCGCCATTGCGCGCTTTTGCGCCTTTTGCGGCGCGCGCAGCCGCCATGAGCTTGCGGCGGATCGCTGCCTGCGCTTTGGAAGAGTGCGTTTGAGAGGCGGACATGAACGACGTCACCGATCCCGGCATTGCGGCTGCCCGCAGCGATATTCTTGCCCGCATTGCCGCCGCCGCCAAGAGCACGGGTCGCGATCCCGCATCCGTGGCGCTGGTGGCCGTCTCGAAGACGCAGCCCGACGATCGCATCGAGGCGATGCTGTCGACGGGCCAGCGCGTCTTTGGCGAGAATCGCGTTCAGGAGGCGGAAGGCCGCTGGCAGAAACGCCGCGCTGAACATGCTGATCTCGAGCTGCGGCTGATCGGGCCGCTGCAGTCGAACAAGGCGAAAGAGGCCGTCGCGCTGTTCGACGTGATCGAGACACTGGATCGCGAGAAGCTGGCAGGAGCGCTGGCGGATGCCTGCGCAAAGGCCGGCCGCACGCCGCGCCTCTATGTGCAGGTGAATACCGGTGAGGAAGAGCAGAAGGCGGGGGTCGCACCCCAGGACGCCGACGCCTTCGTCGCATCAATGCGCCGCGACTATGGCTTTGAGATCGAGGGGCTGATGTGCATTCCGCCCGCAGAGGAGCCCGCCGGCCCCCACTTTGCCCTGCTTAGAAAGATCGCCGCGCGCAATGGCGTCGCGAAACTGTCGATGGGCATGAGCGCAGATTACGAACTGGCCGTGCTGCTGGGCGCGACCAGCGTGCGCGTGGGGTCAGCGTTGTTCGGGGCGCGCAACTGAAGGCGGGCGCCGCTTTCAGGCCGCCGCCGCCTTCTCTCTCAAAGCCCGATCGCGATACGGCGCAACGCGGCTCATGCCCCACGCCATCATGATCTGCGCGCCAGCATAGGTGACCCAGACGGCGCCGGGGAAGACGTCGACGCCTGCAAACTTCTCCGCCGCGATCAACGTGTCCGAGATCATGAAGATCACGGCGCCGAGGCGCGCCAGCATTGGCGCCTTCACGACAAAGGCCGTCGCGACCATCGTGGTGATGATCGCCTGGTAGATCAGCGCAGGGATCAGAAGATCGCCCATGCCGGGCAGCAGCCAGCCGAGCAGGCCGAGCGAGACGATGACGACGAGAACGGTGATGGGGAAGTCGCGCTTGTTGGGTCCGAGAATGCGCCCCCATTCGAGGAAGGCGAGAACGTAGAAGATATGCCCAACCGCGAATGCGCCCATGCCGGCGACGAAGACCAGCTCCAGCAGCACGTCTCCCGCCGCGCAGAACAGAAGCGCCGCGCCCGCCAGCCACGCCCGCTGGCTCAGTGCATAGAGGCCGAGCAGCACGATGCCCGCCGCCTTCCAGACAAGGCCGCCAGGAGGCGCAAGGCTCACCCACTCATTGGCGAGATGGGACAGCGCAATGGCGGCGCCGGCGAGAAACAGAAGCGTGCGGGTGTTCATGCGCGCTTGCTAGCGGGGCGCGGGCCGGATGTCGATTTGTCGTGAGGGCAGGGCCAGGACGCGCCTGGAGGGTGCTACCGCACGATCTCCAGCACATCCCCAGGCTTCGCCGCCGCCAGCAACGCGAGCAGGTCGTCCCGCGCGCAGGCCACGCATCCCTCGGTCGGCGAATAGTCCGGTCGCGCGACATGCAGAAAGATGGCGCTGCCCCTGCCGGGAAGGATGGGGTCGTCATTATATCCCAGCGCGACGATCAGGTCGTAGACATGGTCCTCGCGCCAGAGTCTCTCGTGGCCAGCCGGATAGGGCAGGATCACCCGGCGGTTGTAGAAGACGTCCGCCGGGTCGTCGCACCAGCCCGCCTCGGCGATCAGGAGCTCTACCGGCAGGCCGCTCTGCGGCCGGGCGAGGCGGTCGGGCCGCCAGTAGACACAACGCATCGGCCAGGCGCCCAGGGGCGTCGCACCGTCGCCTTCGCGCTTGGATTCTGCGGGCGTAACGCCGCTTCTGCCCAGCGCGCAGCGCGCTTCGCCGCCGGGCCAGCGCAGTCTGCCCGTTGAATCCGCCACGAACGACGCGCCCGTCATGCCTCATGTCCGCTTCGTGATGGCTTCCTCGGCTGGAGCATCGTACCTACACTTGCTAAGCCATGCACGCAGAATGCAGGGCCGGGAGATGCCTTAGATGACAGCCGCCAAGACGATCCTGCTGGTCGACGACGATCAGGAACTGCGCGAGGCCCTGGCCGAGCAGTTCGAGCTGCATGAAGGATTTCGCATCGAACATGCGGGATCGGCAGGCGAAGGCATCAAGAAGGCCGAGGAAGCCCGGGCCGACCTCATTATCCTGGATGTCGAACTGCCCGACATGGACGGGCGCGACGCCTGCCGCCTGATGCGCAAGCACGGCATCGCGGCGCCGATCGTGATGCTGACGGGCCAGTCGACCGATGCGGATGCGATCCTGGGGCTCGATTCAGGCGCGAACGACTACGTCATCAAGCCCTTCAAGTTCTCGGTGCTGCTGGCGCGCGTGCGGGCGCACCTGCGGACGTTCGAGCAGAGCGAAGACGCGACCTTCCGGCTGGGACCGTACGAGTTCCGCCCTGCGGCCAAGCTGCTGATCGACGAGAAGGAACGCAAGGTTCGTCTCACCGAGAAGGAGACCAACATCCTGAAGTATCTCTACCGCGCGGGCGGCAAGCCGGTGGGGCGCGAGGAGTTGCTCTCAGAGGTGTGGGGCTACAACGCCAACGTCACCACGCACACGCTTGAGACGCACATCTACCGCCTGCGCCAGAAGATCGAGCCGGATCCCGCGAATGCGCGCCTGCTGCTGACGGAGAGTGGCGGGTACAGGCTGCAGGCCTGACGTCTCTTCAGCTCGAGGGGCATTCCATGCGCGCGCCTGCGGGTAAGGCGCTCATGCCTGTGACGCGCCAGCCATCCTCGAACTTGCGCAGCTTGTAGAGGCTGGTGCGATCCTTCGGCGGCATGAAGCCGCCGTCGCTGGTCAGGCGCGTGAAGCGCAGCTCGACCTGGCCAGTGTCGGGGCCGAGCGAACAGCCGACGATGCCGTGAATGTCGGACACTGTGTAGCCCTGGGATTTCAGGCGATCGAACTCGGCGCGCATACC